>JAEOTL010000524.1 GCA_016839845.1 Promethearchaeota archaeon | reverse complement strand
TGAGGGAAAAAGTTATGATTGCTGAAGTGCAAGAAAGAATAACTATATTGGAAAATTCTATAAAGATTTTAGAGGAGATTTTGAGGAACCTAGGGCAAAATAATGTCTTAATCCAAAACAGAATAAAGTCCTATAAAAAAGAATTACAAATCCGGAAGGATTACCCTAATTAAAAATATCCATAATTTTTTTCTTATAAAGGAAGAGAACCTATTAGGTAACAACTATTTTTTGTCTATCCCATAGATCGAGTTAAGCGAAGGGGAGATTTATAAGAGATGAAAATAATAATAGTTTTTATAACAATATTGTAATAAGAATTAAAGAACAATGGGTTTTCTTATGGAAAAAAGCAATTTTGATTACAAGTTTAAATACACCGGGATTTTCTCTCTAAATTATTTTATTCAAGGAATTAATCAGAGCATCTTTACTACTGTAATTCCAGTGTATCTTTTTACTCTTGGATCTGTTGATCTAGCAGGATTATCTTTCATGCTTAGTTTCGTGCTAGTTCCTTTCATTCTAAAATTTTTCTTTGGGTTACTTGGTGATAAAGTAGGTACAAAAAGGTTTGGGAGAAGAAAACCATGGATAATAGGATCGGCTTCATTTTCAGGGATTATGTGGGTAATAATTGCTGCAATATTGCTATTAACCACAATAAATCCCGCTACAGCTATGATGATTTTTACATATATGGGTTTTTTAGTTGTCTTAGGCGTTGCGATGTCTGATACTGCAATGGACGGTTTTATTATAGATATTTGCCCAAAAGAGCTTCTAGGGCGCACAACAGGAATGGTGTGGGCCTTTAGGTCCTTGGGTATAATAGTAGGTGGTCCGATGATCTTACTTTTGTTAGATTTCATCCATGTATTTGCGATTTTTATAATTGTAGGATTATTGACTATAGTATTTTCGATGATAATTTTTACAATAAAGCATACTGAATCAAGGATTAGAATAGACCTTAAATCAAACTTGAAAACAATAGTAAAAGAACGTGAAAATTTGAAAGTGTTTGGTTTCTCATTCTTTATGGCAATTGTAGATGGTGTAATTTTCGTATTCTTGGCTTTATTTATCCTTATTCAATTAGGAATAGTTCCTGCCGTTGGTGTTACAACTAGTATATTGGAAGAAAATGCAGATCTATACACACCTCAGGCGATTATAACATTCTTAACAGGAATAGGAGTACTTGCTGGGGCCCTCATTGGTGGTTATATTGCTGATAAAAAATCACGTAAGTTATCATTATATATCGCGGTGTTATTAACAGCAGGAGCTTTGTTATTATTATTGATTCCTCTGCCTTCTGCAATATCTTGGATTCTCTTAATTTTTGCTGTTATCGTCGGTTCATCTAGCGGTTGGAGTAATTCTGCTTTCTCTGCTATAACCACACAGTATTCTCAACAATATCCTGAGACCCCAAGCACATATTATTCTATTTGTACTTCATTTGTTAATTTTGGGACTCAACTAGGGCTCTTGCTGACAGGGCTAGTTTTTAATTCAGTTGCTTCT
Source organism: Promethearchaeota archaeon (assembly GCA_016839845.1). The sequence goes on along the minus strand of JAEOTL010000524.1, from coordinate 9,361 downwards.
ATTATATCTGATACTATTATAATATTTAGCATTGTCTTCATTACGATGATTATCCTATCGAGTTTAGTGCTAATTCCCTTTAGTTTGTTAACTCGTTCTAAGTATGAATTTAGGGTAAAAACTTAATGAAGTGAAATCAATTTCTTTTTTTTTAGATCAAAGCTATTATATGTTTAAAGATTATGTACAATAAGTTGTATCAAGAACAATTTAAGGTCAGGTGTTTTATATAAAGATTGACTATGCTGAGAGAATAAAGAGATTACCCCCTTACATTTTTGTAGAAATAGAGCAGTTAGTTTCTAAAAAAAGAAAAGAAGGTGTTGACTTCATTCCATTAGGAATTGGGGATCCCGATTTATCAACTCCAGAGATAATTATCAATGAGTTAGCAAAAGAAGTAAGGATTCCCGCCAATCAAAACTACCCTTCGAGCATGGGGGAGGATTTTTTTAGAGAAGGAGTTGCTAGATGGATTAACGTACGATATGGAATTAAATTAGATCCTGAAACGGAAGTATCTCACGTGATTGGAGGTAAAGAAGGAGTGGCCAATATTGCTCGAGCGTTTGTTAATCCTGGGGATACTGTATTATGTCCTAATCCCGGATATCCAGTATATATGAATGGAGCATCTAGATTATGTGATGGTGATCCCTTTATTATGCCCCTTACAAAGGAGAATAATTTTCTTCCAGACATAGAAAATATCTCCTCTGATGTTCTTAAAAAAGCTAAATTAATGTATTTGAACTATCCAAATAACCCTACGGGAGCAATAGCACCCCTTGAATTCTTGAAAATGGTGGCAGATTATGCGGAAGATTATAATTTCCTTATAGTCCATGATAATCCTTATTCGGAATTTACATACGAAAATTACATCGCACCAAGTATATTACAAATCAATAATGATCATGTTGAAATTAATAGTACTTCGAAGATGTTCAATATGACCGGTTTTCGGTGTGGTTGGGTCGCAGGAAGTAAAGAAGCAATTGCGGGCTTGCGAAAAGTAAAGTCTCAAATTGATTCTGGTGGTTCTATTTTTGTCCAAAAGGCTGTAGTTGCCGGATTAGATAAGTATAAAAGTGAAAAAAAACCAGAAATTGTAGCTAAAAGTATAAAAATTTATGAGAAACGCAGAAACCTTCTGGTAAATGGTTTAAATGAGATTGGGTGGAAAACAGATCTGCCTCAAGCGACATTTTATGTGTGGACCCAAATCCCTGAAAAGTTTAGCGAGATGGCCTGCATGGAATTTGTTAAAAAACTTATAGATGTTGGGGTAATCATAACACCGGGTACAGGATTTGGGATACACGGAGAAGGATTTGTACGATTTGCGTTAACACAACCCGAATTACGAATTAAAGAAGCATTGGACAGAATAGCTATCCTACTTAAATAAAAAAGTAATAAAAAAGTAAATATAATTAATTTTGATGTGATTCTCAACCAGGATTTTTGTATTTTTTTCGTAGATATCCTAGTTTTCTCCTTTCTTGAGCCTCGAAGCTTTCAGTAGAACCATCTAAAACCTCAATTGTCATCATTACTGGAGAATTTTCAGAATCCCAATCTTGATAATAGTCTAATATCAGATCCATTGCATCTGATTCCTTTTCCAGAATTTTTCACCTCCGTTTTTTATTGAGTTAACAGCAGGGAAAATGAATCCATTCTTGACCAATTTCGAATAAATTTTATTGAGAAGTATTCATAAAAGAGAACAAATCAGTAAAATCTATCAGAAAGAGGTTAGAAAGATTTATTCTCTCTTAATAATACTACGGATCATTACCGGCTTTACTGATAATGTACAGCCACACCAATGTTCCATAGTATTGTGAAAACTCATTATAAAACAGATGTTAAACGTTCTATTTAAACTTTACCCATCTGTTTCCCATTTGTCAGAGTAATTAATTTAAAATTAAAAATGAAGTTATACAAGGATTTGAGAGAAATCAATAATAATTCTTTAAATCAATATAACCTTTAATATTATCATTATGGAAAAGAAAATTGTTCTCATAGGGGCGGGTTCAACATCGTTTGGCCCTGAAATGTTCAATGATCTCTATTTAAGTGATATTTTGAAAGGTTCTACTATCATGCTTCATGATATAAATAAAGAGAAATTGGAGATGATCTATGAACTGTTAGAGAAAGAAAATGAGAGAGTTGACAATAAGTTTAATCTGGAACGAACAACAAAGAGATCTAATGCACTTAAAGATGCTGATTTCATAATTAATTCAATTGAAGTAGGGGATCGAATGACATTATGGCGACAAGATTATGAGATCCCCCGTAAACATGGTTCGACTCAGATCTTAGGAGAGTGTGGAGGACCAGGAGGAACCTTCCATGCCTGGAGAATCATTCCCCCAATCGTAGAGATCGTTAAAGACGCAGAAAAAATCTGTCCGGATGCGTTTTTAATCAATTTTTCAAATCCCATGTCTCGTGTGTGCCTAGCAATTAATCGGAGTATTAAAAACCTAAAATTTGTAGGACTATGTCATCAAATTGGATTTATGACTTACCATCTTCCTAGAATGTTCGATAAACCAATGAGAGATTTAAAGCTAAGTGTAGCAGGACTTAACCATTTCGCGTTTTTAATGGGATTAATAGATACATCAACAGAGAAGGATCTAATGCCAAAATTCAACAAAATATCGCTAGATTATTTTAAAGAACGGGAGCAAAGATTTGAATTTTCTACACTCACGTTTGAGGTCTTTAAGAGATTTGGTTATTTTCCATATGTAGGAGACAACCATTTAGGAGAATACATCCAATTTGGAGAAGAATTCACTGAAACTCAGGATATGATTGACTGGATAGATTTTATAGATAAAAGTGGCCAAGCTATATATACTCGGTTTGTTCGCAAGTATGAAAGGCTTAAAAAGGGGAAGTATCCTAAGAAAGGGATTTTATTTGGCAGACCTTCCGGAGAAAGAGCTATTCCGATAATTGAGGGAATAATTGAAAACAAAAATTCTTATGAAATTGCGGTGAATATACCGAATGCTGGTATTGTAGAAAATTTGCCCCAAGATCTAATTTTAGAATGTTCTGCGACAGTTGACAAAGATGGAGTTCATGGAGTTAAATTAGGGAACTTACCTAAGAATATTGCAGCGATCCTTCGTATTGAGGCAACGATCCAGGATTTATGTATCGAAGCCGTTTTACAGGAATCTAAAGAACTCGCTATTGCGAGTCTAGCAGTAGACCAAAATGTTGGGAATTTTGAAATGGCAGATAAGATATTCAATGAGATGATTAAGCTTCAGAAGGGCTTTCTCCCTAAATTTAAGTAAATATTATTTTTGGCTAGAATTTTCTAATTTTTCTTAGAAATGTACGTACAATATTCAAATCTTGTACGTACTTTTCCTATTTTTATTTCTTTTCGGGAAACTCTGTCAAAATTTAATGAAAGTTTATATATTTGATTTACATATTAGTATATTAAATCTGTTAAATTTATAAATCACCAATTCTATTATACTCAAGATCCAATCATTTTTGGTGAGGGCGATGAAATCAAAAAGCGATTCTAATTCAGACGTGAGGATTAAAAAAGCCACAGAAATACTCCAGAAGGTGTGGTGGTTTTGCTTCTTAATGATAGTCTCACCTTTAGCAGTTGGAGCTATTGGTTTTGTGATTTCATCTAGCTTATTTATGGCGGGTACTTATGTAGCTTTAGCTTTTGCAGTATTAACATATGCTACAGCTATTCTAGTTTTCTATAGAGCATTCGATAAATACAGGAATAAACCCTTCTTTCTAAACAAAGAAAATAATCTCACAGCCCGAATTCATATAACTTATCTTATTTCAATTTTATCTTTTATCACCACCCCAGTTTTTGTACTACTTGCGCGTGGAAGTGCCTCGTTTATAATTCTCGCTCTTATAAGCTTTTCAATTTTATATAATATTGTATACTTCTACTACTATTTCCAGCCTATTGATTTTTATAGCAAGGTAGACGAAGAATTCAAGCATGCTATCGATCTAAAACACATCCTCAAGGAACCTTACAATTTTATTCTTGGTATTAACCATTTTGTTCATATAATTTTTCTTTATTTCACATACCCTACGGGGTATTCTTGGCTTTTTGGATTAATAGCTAATTCCATACTCTATCTCTATACCTTGATGAGAACTCGAAACACTGCCGGAAAAGTCAAGGAAGCAATAAGAGAAAACAGATCACATTTACAAGACTTAACCAATTTTAAACAAAAATTTGTGATCTCGATGATAAGTTTGATATTTTTTCTCCTGATCCAATTACCTTTTTTACTTACGATCTTCTCTGGTGCTTACCTCTCGAATATTGAAGTATTAAATAGTACTTTTTTGACAGTAATATTCATATTGGTGTATGTTAAAGTTCGGTATTACACAAAAATCTATTACAACTCAATTTTTAGAGCGTTCATAGATGCTGAGAGAGCCAGTGAATCCAATGAGTTAATACAGAGAAATCGTATCAAGACTCAAAAATTAAACACTTGGTTTTCAGGTGTTTTAATAGGGTTCATCTTAGCTTTTAGCTTTTTGATACAAGCACCCTGGATGATGTTTATTGTCTTGCCGTTTTTCTTATTATTCTCCTATTTTGAGCAAAAAGCAGATCTATGCCCAAAAAAGTATAATAGGTACATATTTCTGCTGAATACAACCTCTATACTAATCTCCATCTCGTTTGGTATTCTCGCAAGTCTTTTAGCTTTACAATTTAGATTTCTAGTATTTTTCATTTTATTTTACTTGCTTCTACAAGCATTTGTTAAATTTGAGTATTTCAAAAAAGAGACAATATTGGTGGTCCAAAATGTACTTGCTGTTTCAATCTTTTCAATAATTATCTACTCCTTCTTTCCCCTAATAAGGACTCAATATATCTCTTTTACAACTGATCCACTATTAATTCTGATTGCTAATATCTGTTTGCATGGAATACTTATTTCGTTAATTCTCATGTCGAGTTTATTTGTTTTACATTTTCGACGTTACTCAAAAGAAGGCTCGAAACCTTTACGGCTAATGCTAAGTCTTAACATTTTACTGATCGAATTCTTCATTTATTTCATGATCAACTTAAGAGTTTCTTTCCTTACCCCGGTTTTGATGGTATCCACTCTTCTATTCCCATTGATATTCCTTTTCTTTATATTCGTAACTCATCTCATGGGGATATTTGCACGGAAAAATTTTATGCAGCTGAGCTATTATATTGGATGGATTTTGACTTTCAACATCTTTATTTTACTGTTTTACTTTTTTCTTAGCAATTTATCTATCCTAGCGTTAGATTTCCTCTTTTTGTCCATCTTTAGCCATATCAATTTGTCATGGGGAGTGAAATTAGAAAAAGTAAAGGATTCTTCATTTAAGCGTTTTCTTAAAGCTAATTCATATTTTATGACTGTTGAGTTATTGGTATTATTCTTTTTCTTCTTTTTTGATATTATATTAGTTAATTTTTCATTTCTCGATAAGATTGTTTTATCTTTCTATTTCTCGTATTTATTTATGACTCTAATTGCTAATATACTTTCAAGGAAAGATATCGTGTTTTCAAGTTCAATTGCAGTCAAGATTAATGTAATTTCCCTAATATTTAGCGCAGGAGTAGCTTATTATTATTCTTTCATGATTACTTTTAGCACATGTTATGTATTTATAATCCCCTTCTTATGTTTATTCTCAATTCTCTTCTTCCCACTCGTTTATTTACTCAAAATGAAATTATATGAGGGATTTGCGCGAAAAGCTCTTATGATCACAAGTGCTTTATTATCTCTCTTATTAACATTATTACCAACTATAATTAGCTTAGAGATTTCCCGATTAGGCTTTTTGGTTGATTTTTTCGCAGTGATCAATTATTCATTGCTAATTTTTCCCTCAATTAGCCTATTCTTCGTAGCTGTTAATTACTTTATAGGTGTGTTTTCCAAGAGAAGATGTTTAGCACTAGGCTATTTCTTAATCTGGATTTTTATTATTGATTTGGTTCTAATCATCTTTTTTATCTCACAGGCAAATTTGGTTATTATCAGTTTAAACCTATTGTTATTATCAGTTACAAGTCATTTTAATCTCAAATTTGGGCAAAAATTAGAAAAAGTTAAAGAATCAACAATTACCCAATTTGTACGAATAAATTCATATATAATGACATTAGAGCTCTCCTTTTTATTCTTCTTTTTATTCTATTCATATGTTTTAAACCACCTAGTATTTTATCTTAACTTAGTCTTTTCTCTATATATTTCGCTTTTATTAATGGTTTTCATAGTCAACCTTCTCTCCAAAAAAGAGGTCGTCTTCTCAGCTTCGATAACTATTAAAATTAACGTATTGGCACTAATCTATACTGCAGGGTTAGCATTTTACTACTCACTTTTATACACATTTAATAGTATGTACGTATTTCTTGTTCCTTTTCTTTGTTTAGTCTCAATTCTCTTTTTCCCTACTTACTACTTGTTTAAAATAGAGATTTATAAGAAAACTATGAGTAAATTAATAATAATTGAGGGATTTATAATAGCGGGGTTAATAGCATCGATACCGACCATTGTTGCTTCAAATCTGTTATTAACTGTAGGTTTTGAACTAGATAGAGTCTCTATTTTGAATTTTACTCTGTATATTACATTTGGTCTTCTGGTAATTACTCAGTTTTTGTTTAAAAGATTTAATATCAAAGACATTTACAAACTGGAAGTTAGAAAATCTCAGATATTTCTCCTGGTAATTTTTGCGGTAACCACAGTATTTTATTACATGAATAAACTATTACCCGGAAATTTCGCTAAATTCCTGTTTCCTATAATGTCTGCTTCCATATTCTTATATTTACCGAGTGTGCTTTCTTATAAAAAACGATACTTTAACGAGAATAGTCTTAAAAAGTGGATCATGGCCATCAGTTTGATTTTATCAGGTTCAGTTATTCTTACACCAATCGTAATTGGTTTGGAAATCGCATGGTTGGGGCTACCCATCGATTTAATCCTCATTTCATGGTCTACGTTGCTTCTATTTTTTATAAATTTGAGATATCTAATATTCATAAGCCATAGATTTAAAGTATTGGAGAAGAGAACACAAGTTTTAGTTGTGATTCGAATTCTAACATGGCTTTTAATTTCTCTATTGGTTGGGTTCGAGGTTTATATTTGGCTCCCAAAAGTTGTATCATTGAGTACCTCACTATTTATTACATTTATCTTAAATATTTACACTTTAAAGCTGTTATCGGATTATTCCAAAGAAAAACGTTACATCAATTTTATGAAGGAAGCCATTATCTATGGAATAATATTTTCTCTTGCATTCCAAGTTGTAACTCTCCTTGAGTTTAGTTCAATTTTCAGTTACTTACCAGCTGTCTTACGTCCGTTTAATCTAATTTGGTACCTGGGATCTTTTTTCATAATTGTTTTCTTGTTTATAAAACTGGTCGGAGCATTTTCTAAATTTGGGTTTTCAAAAATAAAAGATATTGTCGAATTAATCTCATGGTTTACTGTAAAAATAAGCATTTCTGTTTTAGTATCGCTGTTCTTTTTATCTTCAATTCTTACAATGAGTGCAGTTTTCTTCTTTATGTTTGCATTTTTATCCCCGGTAACATTAACATCTCTAATAAGTTTAAAAAAATTCACAGAAAAAGGTCGTCTAATTCTAAAAAGATTAATTCTAAGCATGTACATCATCTCGCTTCTTGTTCTCTATACAAACTCCTTTTATTCCATTCCGCAAATACACTTTTCCTTCGCTTCTGGTATCTTATATTCAACAATTATTTTCGGAAACTGTTTTTTACTAATATATTATTCACTTCTCAGGTTAAATTTGATCATCAGATCGGAATCTAATGGCTCTATTTATCAATTTTATATAAGTTCCTTAGTACTGTGTTTAAGTCTTCTATTAGTGATATTCTTCCCGTTGTATCTTTCGTTTCTCTTTATTATTTCTCTTTATCTCGTTCTCTCTCGAAGAACCGTAATTGCAGTTTATAAATTTTTAGCGTATATTTTCTTAAGTTATTCGATATTTAGTTCGATTGCTTTATCTCTTCCCAATTATGGAATTTTTAGCTTAAATTTTATAGCTTTTTACAGTCAATTGTACTTATTAACGTTAACAATTGTATTTCTTGTCTCAATATGGATGCACCGGAAAAAAAACAACAATCTCGAAAAATATTCATTATACAGTATTCTCTCGTTTTTATCTTTCTTAATCTTAAGTGTGTATACTAATGTCCTTTTATTATATAACATAACAATCGCACTCTCTTTGTTTATGTTTTTTATGGGAATTTACTTTTATCGCAAGAAAAATGTCTTATATAAGTGGTTTATTCGTCCTTGTGTGTTGCTTCTAATTTTTAATGCTATAAGTTTCATATCTTACTCTTTTCTGTTCAATAATCCTCAATATCTTAAATATAGCCCAATTTTAACATTTACTTTCACTTTAAGTTTAACGGGATTTGGATTCGTAGGTTTGTATAATAAAGCTCCCGCAAATTTCAGAAAAAAATCGTTTTACTTTGTTTTAATCTCAATAATTATTAGCTTTCCTGTATTTCTCTACTATTTAATTATTGCATCAGTTCCCGCTCTTGTGGGAGATGTAATCCCTTTAATAATTTCTATTAACGTTGGGGTTATTCTTTTTTACTTATCTATCATTATATATCAATGGAGAATTTCTTGGGCGATTTGGGAATCCGGTTGGTATGCCTGGATTGCATTTCCCATTGTAAATTTCTTAATAATTTATAGATCGGTTCGAGGCATTGATGTTTTTACAAATTCTCTCAAATTGTTTGGTACGATCACCATCGATGGTTCCATTATCATAACAAGTATTATTTGTGTAATTTTTTCCTTACCTTTTTGGTATACGTGGCTGAAGAGAAATTTCTACCGTAGTTTGTTTATTGTCTGGGGCTTGAGCTTGTTCTTAATATACTGGACAACCCAAAATATATTTACTGGTTCGCAATTATTAGTTAACATATCCTTTTTCTTTTTAGCAGTGGTTTTTCTTATTCCATTGCTAATAAAACTTAAGCTTTGGAAGTTGACATCAGTAATATGGTTGGCTATGATTGTATTTAACTTCTCATTTTTGCTTTTTTATCTACCAACTTTAGGGATGTCGCTTGGGATGGCAGTTTCTTTTGATATTTTAGCAGTTGGATTATTACTTATGATTTATTCATTTTTTCCAAATATACGATCCATAGGAGTAATTCTAATAATCGCTTATTCTACAATCCTATTGGGTGTCTTTT
>JAEOTL010000065.1 GCA_016839845.1 Promethearchaeota archaeon | reverse complement strand
TTATCTGGTATCATCATGCCTGGACAATTTGGTCCTAGTATATGTAGATTTTGATCATGAGCCATCTCAATTAATTGAATCATATCAAAAACAGGAACATTTTCTGTGATAATACAAGTCATCTTAATCCCAGCAAGTAAGCTTTCTTTAGCTGCATTATAAGCAAATCGTGCTGGAACAAATATAATACTAGTATCACATCTTGTTTCTTCTACTGCTTCTTCCATAGTATTAAATACGGGAATGTTATAAACAACTTGACCTCCTTTCTTGGGGGTAACTCCCGCTACAATATTACTTCCATAATCTAACATCAAGCGAGTATGGAACATGCCTTGATTTCCAGTAATACCTTGAACTACTACTTTAGAGTTTTCACTGATATACATTTTATCCCTCCACAACCTCTTTAACTTTTTGTACAGCATCCATCACATTTTGATAAGCTCTGATTCCTGCATTATTAAGAAGAGCAATTCCTTCCTTATCATTAGTACCTGTTAATCTTATCATCATCGGTGGTATATATTTAAAATCTTCTAATGCTTGAATTATGGCTTCGGCAACAACATCACATCGGGTAATTCCCCCATAAATATTTACTAAAACAGCTTTAGGTTTCATTCTAAATAACAATTCTAAAGCACTATACACCCGTTCTCTACTAGCTCCACCGCCTACATCTAAGAAATTTGCAGGTTTTAATCCTAGTTCTGATAAGACATCTAATAATGCCATTGTTAGCCCTGCTCCGTTGGCGAGAATGCCAATATCACCAGCGAGTTCTACGAATGAAAACCCTGCTTCTTTCGCTAATTTTTCTAGTGGTGTTAGTTTTTTATTTTGTAACTCTTGAACAATAGGTTGTCGAAATGCAGTATCATCATCTAATATCATCTTACCATCAACAGCTACCAACCCTGAAGGAGTAAGAACTAACGGATTTATTTCTACTAATTGTGCTTCAAGATCCTTGGTAATTTTCCAGAGTTTATGAAATAAATCAATAGCTGAATCTAAGAGCTCCCCAGTAAATCCTAATTTTTTCGAGACTTTATTAGCAAGTTCTTCGCTTAATCCCTCGTTGTACTTAAAGCTCTCTTTTATTATTGCTTCAGGATTATTTTTAGATACTTCCTCAATGTCAATTCCTCCTTCCTTACTTGCTATAATATAAAACCGCCGTCCCGATGCGTCTAAAGCGATTGAGCAATAATATTCATGATCGATTTGAGCTAATTCTTCGATAAGTATGGCTTCTACTTTAAATCCGGCAACTACTCTACTAAAAAATTCTTCACAAAGAGATATTGCTTCCTCCTTGGAGTCAGCGATTTTTATCAATCCTGCTTTTTTTCTACTACCAATTGCGATTTGGGATTTGACAATTGCTGGAAACTTAAATTGATTAACTTTTTCTTCTATATTTTCCCCTTTCTCGATAATTATATTTTCTGCTAAAGGTATGTCAAATCTATTAAAAATTCTTTTACTCTCATATTCAAGCAATCGAATAATCTATCCCTCTTTTTTTATAAGCTTAATAGAAGCGATCAGATAACAAATTATTATGAAATTCATTCATTTATTAACAAAATTAATTCTAATATTCTATAAAATAGAATCCGCAATTTATTTGTTTTACCCTTCTTAAAAATTGTTTTGAGGATTACTTTAATAAATAATTAAATGAAATAAAATATTACAAGTGAATTTTGTTGAGAGCTTAAAATGGTATCTTTGGAAAAAAATTTGAATTCAGATGGAATGAAAAAAGCTTCTACATTGAAGATGTTCTTCTTTTCTATGGGATATTTTTTCAATATTTTTATTATGATGGCTTTCAATAGCTTTGTATGGACGTTCTATGAGGATAATCTCGGTTTTGTGAGTATAGTTTCTTTATGGCCTATATATATGGCTATGGCAAACTTTGTATACACTATATGGAGTATGGTGGTGGGGCTTCTTATTGGATTTTATACTGATAAACCCTTAAAATGGACAAAAAAATGGGGCTTTCATACTCCATGGATTATCATAGGAGGGATTCCAACAATTATACTTTTTTTCTTACTTTTTACACCACCCAATATAGCGGGAATTGGAGGTGTTATACCTGTTTTACTTTATTATATAATCATTGTCTGTTTATTTGACGTTTTTTTTTCACTCATGCAAACCCATACTTTTGGGGGATTTGGAGCTCATTTTAGAGGGGAGTCTGATCGCAGAAAAGCAGGTTTAATGACTCAAATTTTTACATTTTTTGCTAACTTTTTAACTGTAGGAGTCTGGTCTTTAATAATTATCCCAGGGGATCCTCCTTCATTTACATATGCTGCAGTTATAAGTGTTATTATTTTAGGAGGTTCCCTAATAGCTTTTTATCCTGGCTCAAAAGAATCTAACGAGATAAAAGAACGTTTTATTGTAGGTTACGAGAATGCAGATAAAATTTCTTTCTTGAAAACAATGAAGATAGTGATCACACAAAAGAATTTTATGCTGGTTCTTTTTAGCTACATTTTTTTTATGATAGCGATGGGTCTAATTAGCATGAATTCAGTAAATTTTATTGATGATGTTCTTCAAGTAGATCAGGATGTAAGAACTATTGAATCATCCTTAATGCTTTTTTCCTCTCTCATAACAATTCCCATATGGTTTAAAGTTGCAAAGAAAATTGATCATTCATCTCTATACTCATTAGGTTTGTTTTTTTTTGGATTTGTAGTGTTATTAAATTTTTTTATTATAGATCTTCTCCAGTTGTTTATAATCGCGTTTTTAAGAGGAATCGCAATTGCTATGTTTTTGATTATGTTATCTCCTCTATTCGCTGATGTTTATGATGAAATTGCCGTAAAAACTCAAAAACACCACCAAGCAACATTATTGGGAATCAGGAATTTTTTTATTAAAATCTCAGTTACTATTCAGAGTTTTATCGTTGCCATTATCCATATTATTACACTTTATGACCCGGAGAATCCAAGTGGACAAGGGATATTTGGTCTTCGACTGATTCAAGGTATTTTACCTTTTATCTTTTGTATAATAGGTGCTGTAATTTTTTATAAGTGGTATGACTTGAAAGGAAAGAAAAAACAAGAAATCATGGAAAAATTACAAAATATGGGTTTGTAGGGGATTTATTAAGGTTTTTATTAATCCAATTCTTTAATCTTTAATGGTGGTCGTGGAGTTGTTCTGCGGTATTTAATAGCGGGGTAACCCAATGTAAAAGCTCCAAGTATCATTCCTTTTATTCCTAATATATTTAAAATTTCCTTATTCATAGGAACAGCACCCTGAACCAATCCAATCCAGCAAGTTCCAAGCCCAAGGCTTTCAGCTTCTAACATTCCATAAGTTAAAGCAATTCCTGCATCATTTGCTCGTAATCCAACCATCACAGTACTTTTTTCAACAATTCTATAATAAAGTACAATTAAATGTGGTGCATTGTAGAAAATTCCCCTTTCTGTAGATTCAAAATATTTAAGCGCTTGTTCTTCTGATTGAAATCCCATATATGCATAATTTGCTTTAACAATTTCATCATTTAATGCTTTAATCTTTTCAGGATCAGATACAATAACGTATCGCCACTTTCGAGCATTAGAAGCACTTGGGGCATATCTCATAGCTTCAAAAACTTTTTGTAGTAATTCCTTTGGAACCTTTTTACTTTTATACCATCTAATTGATCGTTTTGCGCGAAGAAGTCTAAGTAGTTTCTCGCTGTCTACAATTTCTTGAGGTGAATCTATTCCTGTAAAAGTCTCAACATCATCCAAACCCTCTGTTATTATTGCGTCTTCAGGACAAACTGCGATACAATGACCGCAAATATTACAAGTTTTAAAATTTTCATTAAAAAGAACTTCCCCATTTTGATTGACAGAAAAATATCCACGACCGCACTCTCGGATACATTGTTTACAATCTGAGCATTTTTCTTTATCAATACCGATAACTGACATTGTAACAAAATTAAATTTGAATAGTTTTTACGTTTTTTAGGTAAATTAAGGGTAATTTATAAAAAATTGTTTAATAATCCTTTCTACAAATATTTATAAACTATAAAAAAAGGCTTTTTAATCTTAGATTTCCGAGAGTTATATAATCTTAAAATATAACCAAAAATATTGACATTTATTAGAAAATCTAATTTTAATCATTTTTATAGTGTAAAATATGGATGCAAATAAAGATTTAAAGGATATTTCAATAGTTCTGTGTGGAGCTGCAGGTCAAGGAATCCAAACAGTTGAAGAATTATTAACAAAAACCCTAAAAAGAAGCGGTTATAATGTATTCGCAACGAGAGAGTATATGTCGAGAGTAAGAGGGGGTGTGAATTCTACAACTATTCGTGTTTCTTCTAGACCTGTTCGTGCTTTTCTTGATCGAATAGATTTACTCATTCCTCTGAATGAAGAAGCTTTACCTCATTTGAAAGAAAGAATTTCTTCCAAAACTTTAATTATTGGTGAAAAAAAGTACATTGCGACTATAACTGATATTGAAACAAATAATATAGAAATTCCCTTTAGTGAGTTTTCAAATGCTGTTGGTGGAAGAATCTATGCAAATATTATAGCATTAGGTGTAATTCTTTGTATGTTTAAGGCTGAAAGAACAATTCTTTATGAGTTGCTTAAAGAAAATTTCAAAACAAAAGGACAAGAAATTATTAATAATAATATTAAAGCTGCAGACAAGGGATATGACGTAATTGAAGACTTACTAAATTCCAACCAACTATATCAAAAATTTGAGATTGAGAAAAATCCTCAACTAGTGAATGATTATATAATTGATGGTACTCAAGCAATTGCTTTGGGGGCGATTGCTGGAGGATGTAATTTTGCTTGTTTTTATCCTATGGCACCTTCAACAGGCATTGGTACCTTCTTAGCGCAACATGCTCTTGAATTTGGAATGATAGTTGATCAAAGTGAGGATGAAATAAGTGTTATAAATAAAACTCTAGGTGCTTCTTATGCTGGTGCTCGCTGTTTTGTATCTACTTCTGGAGGGGGGTTTTCTCTTATGACTGAAGGCGTGAGTCTTGCTGGAATGACAGAATTACCAATAGTAATGGTAGTAGGACAAAGACCTGGTCCGGCAACTGGGATGCCAACTAGAACATGTCAAGAGGATATCGAACTTGTTTTACATGCTGGTGCTGGTTGGTTTCCAAGAATAATATTTTCACCAGGAACCATTGAAGATGCTTTCAAGTTAACTCAAGCTGCCTTTAACCTCACTCAAAAATTTCACGTGCCAGTATTTATTCTTACGGATCAATATCTAGTGGATTCTTACTATAATACTAACTCATTAGATCTTAATTCTTTTGAAATTATAAAGAATATTGTAAAAACCGATGAAAATTATGAAAGATATCGTTTTACGGATACTGGTATTTCTCCTCGTGGGATTCCTGGATACGGTGAGGGTTTAGTTGATGCGGATAGTCATACTCATGATGAATATGGAGCAATTACAGAAGATCCATATATAAGAAATAAAACAGTTGAGAAGCGATTTAAGAAGTTAGAACTGATTAAAAAAGAAACTATTCCTCCAGAATTTTATGGAAGTGAAAATTTTAAATATCTAGTGGTCAGTTGGGGAAGTAATTATTATTTAATCAAGGAAGCTTTAGAAAAGTTAGGTAGAGATGATGTTGGCTTCTTGTTTTTTAAACAGATTTATCCAATTCATGAAAGTGTACTTGATTATCTCATTAAAGCAGAAATAAAAATTTCGATCGAGCAAAATCCGACAGGACAGTTTGCTAAACTTCTCGAGAACGAAACACACATTAACATGAATCATAGGATTTTAAAATACAGTGGATATGTGTTTTCTGTAGAAGAGATTGTTGAGAGATTAAATAAAATAATTGAGGGTGATTAAGATTTCGAAAACTGAATTTGAATTAGATACCGAAATTCATTGGTGTCCCGGATGTGGAAATTTTAGTGCTATGAAAGTAATGAAAGAGACATTGACAGAATTAGGCATTAAACCTAAAGATTTTGTATTAGTATCAGGGATTGGTCAGGCAGGCAAATTTCCTCATTTTATGAGATCACAAAGTTATAATGGACTTCATGGAAGGTATTTATCCGCTGCACTTGGGATAAAAGCAGCTAATCCGGAGCTCCATGTTATTGCCGTTAGTGGTGACGGATGTACTCTTAGCGAGGGAGGAAATCATTTTTTACATACTATTCGATATAATCCCGATATTGTAAATATCGTTCATAACAATATGGTCTATGGCTTAACAAAAGGTCAAGCATCCCCAACCAGTCAATTAGGGTTTAAAACAAAAGTTCAAGTATTTGGAGTTATTAATGAGCCCTTTAATGCAGTAGCGGTTGCAATAGCTTTAAATGCGTCATTTGTAGCGAGAGCTTTTGTTGGAGATGTGGCAACAACAAAAGAAATATTGAAAAAAGCAATAAATCATAAAGGTTATGCATTAATAGATTTACTTTGCCCGTGTGTAACATTTAATAAAGTAAATACATTCCAATGGTATAAAGCCAATAGCTATAACATAGATGATTCACATAATCCTTATGATCAAGAATCTGCTATGAAGCTAGCCTTAGATACAAACAAATTTGCGTTGGGGGTGCTTTATATGAACCTTAACAAGAAAACTTATGAAGAAAATGTCCGCATTTATGATAACGATAAGAGACCTTTATATCAAAGGGATTTAGATATGGTTAAACTCGAAAAATTATTAAATACATTTCGATAAACAATAAAAATTAGGAATTTTTAATATGAGGGTAGAAGAATTTGATGCTTTAATCGTTGGAGCTGGCCTTAGTGGTTTGAGAGCTGGTTTGGAACTTTCAAAAAAATGGAATACTGCAGTGATAAGCAAGGTTTATCCAGTAAGATCTCATTCTGGTGCAGCTCAAGGTGGTATCAATGCTGCATTAGGTAACTTAGAAGAAGGGAAGGGTGATACACCTAAAGAACATGCGTTCGATACTGTAAAAGGTTCTGATTACCTTGCAGATCAGGATGTCGTTATGTTTATGTGTGAAGAAGCACCTAAGATTGTTGTAGAATTCGAAAGTATGGGGGCTCCTTTTTCACGATTAGACTCTGGATTAATTGCACAACGTCCTTTTGGAGGTGCTGGATTTCCCCGTACTTGTTATGCTGGTGATAGAACAGGACATACTTTGCTTCACACACTTAACGAACAATCTGTCCGTTATGGTGTTACTTTTTTTGACGAATTTTTTATCGTTGATCTTTTTCAAGCAGACGGGAGAATTGCAGGATTAATTGCCCTCGATATTGCTAACGGTGAACTTGTGTCTTTTCGAGCTCCATATATTATTTTAGCTACTGGAGGATTTGGGCGTATTTTTAAACAATCTACTAATGCGGTTATAAATACAGGGGATGGAGTAGGTGCTGCATTTCGAGCTGGTATTCCTATGCAGGATGTCGAATTTGTCCAATTTCACCCAACTACCTTATATAGGACAAACATCCTTATTACAGAAGGAGCTCGAGGTGAAGGGGGATTTCTCTTTAATACGGAAGGTGAACGGTTTATGAAAGAAACAGCTCCAAAAGCCATGGAACTAGCTCCACGTGATATTGTCGCTCGATCAATTGAAACAGAAGTTATTAAAGGGAGAGGCTTTGAAAATGCGTATGTTCATTTAGATCTTACTCATTTAGGTGCTGAAAGAATTAAAGAAAGGTTACCGGGTATTAGAGAAATAAGTATTTATTTTGCCGGTGTTGACCCAATTGAAAAGCCTATTCCAGTGCAACCAGGTCAACACTATTCAATGGGAGGAATTGGAACTAAATTTGATGGAGATTATGGTGAAACTGATCTACCTGGACTTTATACAATTGGGGAGTGCTCTTGTTTATCTGTTCATGGTGCAAACCGATTAGGAGGTAATTCATTATTAGAGACTTCTGTCTTTGGAAGATATATAGGGAGGAAGTTACTCGAAAAAGGACTACCCAGATTACCATCTTCGAGTCAAATTCAGTCATCAGAGGATAAATCACTTGATGAAATCGAAGAATTGTTTAAGAAATGGAATAATAATTCCGGAAAAAAACCAGTGGAGATTAGAAATGAAATGGGTAAAACTATGAATAGAAATGTCGGGGTTTACAGAACCCAAAATGAACTTGAAAAGGCAACAAAAACTCTTCCAAGATTACAAAAAGAATTTTTAGATACACATGTTTTGACTGAAGATAGAAGATTTAACTATGGATTACTCCGCACTTTAGAGCTTCGAAATATGTTAGATATCGCAGAGGCAACTGCTTACGCTTCATTGTGGAGAAAAGAAAGTCGAGGTGCGCATTTTCGAACGGACTTTCCTACTCGAAATGATGAGAAGTATCTCGTCCATACAATGATTTATCGAGGAAAAAATGGATTAGAGATTAAAACTAAACCAGTTAAATTAGGAATATTTGAAGTAAAGGAGAGGAAATACTAATGGTAGAAAAACAGAAATTTTTAATATACAGGAATTCTGGAAATGGGGATATTCATTATGATAGGTTTGAAATTCCTATTGTAAAAGGGATGAGTATTTTAGACGCACTTTTCTACATTCAAGATTACTGTGATTCACATTTAGCATTTCGTTATGCTTGTCGAGGGGCAATATGTGGTTCATGTGGTATGACCATTGATAAAGTCCCATTATTAGCTTGCAGAACACAACTTACGACTGTTAAAGCTACTAAAAAATCTGTTAACTTACCGGAGTTCGAATTTGGTGACCACGCAGATTGGGATCAGGATAATGAAATATTAATTGAACCATTACCAAATATGACCGTACTCAATGATTTAGTGGTAGATATGGAGCCTTTCTGGAAATTTTATAGGGAGGTGGAACCATTTTTCGCTAGAGCGTACGATGATAAAACCCCTGAATCTTCACAATCAATTAGTCAAATGAAAATTATCGAACGGCTAGTTTATTGTATCTTATGTGGTTTATGTTGGGCTTGTCCTGTTAATAAAGAAAATCCTAGTTACCTTGGACCCGCACAACTAGCTAAAGCTAATAGATTTATTAGGGATTCTAGAATATCAGATGATAGGCAGGAATCCATTCTTTCGCGTATCTTAAAAAACGATGCAGTGCCTGCATGTGAGAAATTCTTCGTTTGTAATAGGGTATGCCCTAAAGGAGTTATGCCTGGAACTGCAATAAAAGACATCAGAGATAATTGGATGAGTGATAAATAAGTTAACATCTATTTTTTTTAATAGTATTCAATTCGGTTATAGTTTTAGATTCGGTATAATTGTATCTTAACGTTCATTTAGTTTTATAAATTACACATTACAAATTTGGTGATTTATATAAAAGATTACAAATTTTTGATCGTATTGGAGAAATATCAGGGTTAGGGGATTGTATATGGAAGTGATGAAAAATTACGAAGAAGCACTAAAAATCGCAGGAAAGTTGGGAGATAAATTTCTAAAATTTACATTTATGTCAAGAATTTGTGCGTTACACCATGATTCCTTTAACACGCACTAAATGAAATCATAAATAAGATATGAAAATATATTTGAGTATCAATATATTTCACTTTTTCGCAGTTGATCCTTTATTTCAATTATAGAGTCAATCTTCTTAATTTTTTTATGATTTATTAAAGTGTCCTTTATAACCTTTACTTCTGCTCTTGTTCTCACCCCTATAATTTCCTTTAATTGTTCTAAAATCTCTTTTTCTTTAAAACCGTCATTAAAGAGCTTTAATAATTTATTTACTGAAACATTATTATAGAAAATGTATCTATTGTTCAAGAATATTATTAATCCCCATCTTTTTTTTTGATGTTTATGAAGGTTAATCAAAGTTTTCCTAATTCTTTCAATTGATTGATTTAATTCTACGGCAATATCCATATCAATAATTCTAAGATGTTTTTGCATAGCTCTTATAAGCTTCTTTTTAAATGAAAGAGAAAAAAGATAAACTGAAAGAGCAATACTAAGAAGTGTTAGAGTAATCCAGATTGCGAGCATTTGATTATATATAAAAATTGCTAATATTGCTACAATTAGAAAACTCCATAAAACATTATTTTTTTTCATTTTCTACTTTTACTACCTTGATTAATTGGTTCGACTAATTTTTTAATTTCTAAATCAATATTATTTAATTTAGTAGTATATTTCTCATAAAGTTCTGTATATTTATCAATGTCAACATCATTATTATCATATAAACTTCTCAATTCTTTAATTGTTCTTCCTATGGCTGTTTTTTTACTCAACAATTCTTCCGTTTTTCTTTTAGGATTCGAGTTTTCTAAGTTTTTCTTTTTATAATTTCTATATATCTCGACATTCACATCCATTGGTTTTATATTTGAGAAATATAATGTTGTTCTAGGTAATCTTTCAGCCAAATTCTCAGGTACAGTAATATAAGGTTCTGGATTTTTAATATCCTTAAGAATTTCATAGGGAAAAATTTCAACATCAATTTCCTTAATACAGTCATCAACAACCGATAAATTAAAGAGGATATTTTTTTTCTCTTTTTCTGTTATATCCTTAAATTTTTTTAACATTTCTTCCCAGGTTTCTTCTGACATTGAAAAATAATAAACTGCTTTTTTTAGTAAATCTTCAATTAACCTAGTTTGAGCCTGTTCGCCCGAAGATTCAGAAATCTCCATCTTTTGAAGAGTTTGAGCTTTAAAATAACATGCTTTACCCATATCAAAATCAGCTTGAGCACTTAACTGTTTTTGAATTTTGTCATTATCAAATCCTAAATAAAGCAATCTCCTTGATAATAAACTGAGCCCAGCATACAATTTAGAAGCAAGAATCAAATTATTCTGCCTTTCTTCCTTAATAGCAGCAAGGCTCTGAGCAAAAATTCTGCTCTGTTCAGATTCAAATTCTAAATTTTTTGGTTCTAGGCTTTTACCTATTTTGTCTTGATAAACTGCAGCCGCGCTAAAATATGTTGCTGTCTTATACATTTTACTACTCTTAACCATCGATATTATAGCATTTTCCCAATCTTCCTCTTTTTCAAATTTTTTGGAGAGCTGGACATATAATCTTGCTAAGACCCAGGAAACACGAGCGCATTCAAACATGAGATCGTAAATATTGATCTCCTTATTTTCAATAGGATCATAATAAGAGGTTGTGATAGCTAATTCATTTATAACCAAATTATGATTTTTTGATTTATAATTTATATTTAAAAGATCTATATATTCAGATATGAGATCTAAATCATCATAAGATGCAATTTCACTTTGTTTATCAAGAGAATGTTCTAATTTCTTTAATTTAAAATGTAGAAATCTAATTCTAAGTGTAATTTCTTCTGAAAAAATATCTTTAATATAACCAATATCTAATTCTTCTTTTGTTTTTGGTTTGATACTATCCTTTTTTATAGGTTTTTTCTTCTGAGTTTCCTTTTTATAAACAGTTTGTTTCTTAGGCTTTTCTTTGTCTAAGTGTGTTATAGCCTTATTAGATAATTTTCTAAGTTCTTTAAGCATACTATCCTTTTTTATTGGTTTTTTCTTCTGAGCTCCTTTTTTATATACAGTTTGTTTCTTAGGCATTTCTTTATAAGACGCTTTCTTCAATTCAACTCTCTTAACTCCTTCCTGTTTTTGAGTGATCTTTAACTTAGATTTACGAGTTTTTTCAGAAGTATGATTATTATTTGGTATTTTATCAATAACTCTACTTTCTTTACTATTAAGAAGATCAATCGCCGCTTGGATATACCTATTCGCACTTTTAATTCCAATATCATTGATAACTAGTAACCTTTCGATACTAGCGGAGGCTAGCTTTTCGACTGAGTCTATCCCAGCTTTTTTCAATAGATCGACGGTCTCTTTATTGATGCTACTAAGATCTTCTAACATAGTTTAAGTTTTTGATGAAAATTTTATTGAATTTTGTTCAAATGCATTAAATATACTGTTTATAAAAATTTTTTTTTTGGGAAAATATTATTGAATTTTGTTTATATGTCTTAAATATCAATCCATCAAAATATAATTTTGCATATTATACTTAAGTCATTATATAAAGATCATTGGTGATTAATATTTTAAAATTTGTAAGGATAATCGACAAAATTAATTACTATTCGTTAAAACCTATTCAGTAATTTTAAAAGATGAGGGCACTTATGTATTAAAATTACACTATAGAATTTATGAAATATCTAACTTTCTCATTTAATTAATAGAATAATTATTATTGAATAAATCTCCTTAGGAATTTGGATTTGGAATTTCCCATTTGTCCTAGGACAAAGTAAACATTTAAATATGCTGAATTTTTTTTTAATTTTAGTAAAAGGGATATTTTATAAGTGACTTTTGGATCATGATTATGTTTATTGATAAAAAGTCATTTCAATCATGGGTCTTTAACAAGAAAGTTAGCGTAAGCTAAATTATTATTGGGTAATTTGAATTAGGAAATTTAGGTGGTCTTAATTTTATTTAGGAAAAAAAGCTTGAATTTGGAGTATATATTAGTGGTTGGCCTGGTACTTGCTTCATTTAGTTTATGTTTTATAAACTATTTAGATTCAAACGTAAAAGAAAATCGTACGATGTTTATAACAAGCGTAGAAACAATAGGTGTTGATATAAATGAGGAAGATATGATAAACTCACAAAGCAATATTGTAAGTTGGAGTGAAGTATTAGCTAATAATTCAAATCTTTCTAATTTAGATCCTATCATTTCGGATAGTGCTTTAGTTAAAGTTCGAGAAGATAACAAAATTGAGTTTATTGTAAAAAGGGATACTATGGAATTCTCTCCCCAAACTCTTGAATTCCTTTCAAAATATAATGTTGAATTTTATGAAGAAATCTTATATTTTAATGCAAGTATTGTGTATGTCTCATTAGATAATCTGGAAGAATTGATACCAGAATCAAAGGTTACTCCAGGAATTGCCTACGTGGAGCCAGACTTTTATATGGAGCTTGATTTTACGCCCAACGATGAACATTACACAAATTATCAATGGGATTTACCTCTTATTGGTATGGAATCGGCATGGGAATATGAATTAGGATCTAATGAAGTAATCGTTGCGGTTGTTGACACTGGAATTGATTATTCGCATCCTGATCTAAGCGCAAATTATCTAGCATTGGGTTACGATTGGGTTAATAATGATAACGATCCGAACGATGACCATTATCATGGAACTCATTGTGCAGGGACAATTGCAGCGCTTATCAATAATACAATTGGGGTAGCAGGGATGGCTAATGTTTCTGTTTTTGCAGAAAAATCATTTAATTCTATTGGATCGGGTTCAACATCAGATAGCAGATCAGCAATAATGCATGCAGTGGATATGGGCGCTGATATCATTAGCTGTAGTTGGGGGGGCACTTCTTATTCCGAAACTTTAGTAGAAGCAATTGAATATGCAATAGATCATGGTGTAATGGTAATAGCTGCCGCTGGAAATTCTAACTCCAATTCTTTGCATTATCCTGCTGCATATCAGGGAGTAATTGCTGTTAGTGCGACTGATCAAAATGATATTAAAGCAAGTTTCTCTAATTATGGTAATTGGATTGATGTTTCTGCGCCAGGGGTTGATATTGCCTCAACCGTTCCATATGAAATTAAAGGTGGCTATTATATGTTAGCTTCTGGTACATCTATGGCTGCACCACATGTATCGGGTCTTGCAGCTCTACTTATGAGTGCTTTTCCAACATATAGTGCAAACCAGATTGAAACCTTAATTTATGAGTCTGCTTTAGATCTGGGTGATCCTGGTTTTGACACTTATTATGGACATGGCAGAATAGACACATCTAATATCTTTGGTCCTGATACTACTCCTCCAACATATTCAAATTTGATTGAAAGTGCAGATCCATTATTATTGGGTAATACAGAAATTATTACAATAGATGTTTTTGATCCTTCAGGAGTCAAACAAGTCTTAATTGAATTTGAAGGCTTAAACCATTCAATGGCTAATACCGGAGGAAATACGTGGCTATATGATTCTTGGACACCTTCTAATACGGGTATTTATCCCTATAGTATATTTATGGAAGATAATACTAATCGCTGGAATTCTGTTAGCGGTTTAATTGAGGTTAAGGAAGATACAGAACCACCAGAGTATTCTAATTTAGATGAAAGTGCAGATCCCTTAGAATTGGGCAATACTGAAATAATAACGATTTCAATCACAGATTTTTCCGGTGTTAATCAAGTTAAAATCGAATTTGACGGTTTAAATCATTCAATGACCAATGTTGGAGGGAATCTATGGCGATATGATTCTTGGACACCCTCTTATACGGGTATTTATCCCTACACAATATTTATGGAAGATAATTATAATCATTGGAATTCTGTTAGTGGTTCGATTCAAGTGATTGATAATAAGCCACCTACATACATAATATTAACTAATAATACTAGCCCATTGGAATTAGGAAATTCTAAAACTATTATGGTTAAAACAACCGATTTTTCAGGGATCAATCAAGTTTTAATCGAATATGAAGAAATAACCGATTACATGACACATCTTGGTGAAGATGTATTCCAATATAAAGACTTTACTCCCTCAACTGTTGGAAATTGTAGTTACACTATACATATAGAAGATAACAACAATAACTGGGTATCAGTTAGTGATTCAGTCGAAGTTAGAGATACCACATCACCTCATGCTCCTGCATTAATAGATTATCCTTGGGGAGAAGTTAGTGGTAAAATTAAATTTGACTGGGAAGACGGGAATGATCCATCAGGGATATTGTATTATAGGTTGGTTATTGACAATGAATCATATCCATTAATTACACCAGGTATTATTTTTGACATTGAAATAGAAAATGTTGGACCTGAAAGTAGTTATTATGAATTAGAGGAACCTCTCCGATTAGGAACATATTACTTCTTCTTGTATCAAGTTGATGGAGAGGGTCTTCAAAGTGAATCTACCACAGGGATGTTTACCGTAATTTTAATCAAAAATGAGAAAGAAAATGATGTTGGAAGAGGAATAGCCCCATTGCTGTGGTTGATAATAATAATCGGAGCTATCGTTGCTATACCTAGCTTTGTGGCAAGTAAAAAAATAAAAAGTGGAAAGTCGAAAAATTTAGATACTAAATTTGAAATCAAATATCTTAAAAGCGAAATTAAGGATCTGATTATTAAAAAGAAACGAACAGAAAAAGCTGCAGAAAGGGCTGTTAGATACGGTAATTACACAAAAGCAGCGGAATTATATGAAGAATGTGAAATATTATCTAATCAATTATTTAAAAAAGGTACTATCACTGAAGCAGAAAGTGCAAAATACTATGCAAACATGAAATCAAAGGCTTTTAAAGTCGGAGAGCGAAGAGTTTCTTTTGTTACCTTTTCTATTAACGAATTATTAACAGAATACTGTGATAGTATCCGAGTGAAATATTATAGCGATCCTCAAATATACAACAATGGTCAGAAAATATTGAATGGTTGGCTTTTAAATGATACCGCATTTTTACAACATCGATTAACAAATCCGAAAAATGGATTTGAATTAGTTCGAGAACTTGGTTTGCATCCAGATAACTTGTCTGACATAACGGCAATTCAGCTCGTTTATACCAGTGATTTATCATATAATTCGATTATAGATATTTGTGAAGAACATCAAAATCAAAGCATTTTTATGTTCATCATAGGAATCAATTGGCCTTCAACATTCCAAGATAGGCATTCTTTTGCCCCGCCTGAAGATACAGACATCATACACAAAGAAAATATTAGAATAATCAATTCCATGTTATTTGCTAAATTAATTGGTTTTGAAGGGAAATATCGAGATTTATTCTTTAAGATTATTAAATCATATGTGAGAGCAAAGTCTTAATAACCTTTAATTTGATTCATCTTCTTTTTTTCTTTTTTTAATACTTATATTCCAAATTTATATTCTAATTTATCGTATAAAAAGAAGTGAGTCAGAAAAAGTATTTAACAAAAATGTAAATTTTAGCGATAAATTTAAATTCATATTTATCTAAATATATACTGTGATTTTCAAGTCACAAAGTAACACTGAAATTCAAAGGTGATGAAAAAAAAAAAAAATATAGAAGCCAATGAAATTAGATAACAGCAATAAAAGATATTCTAACTATATTGCTGGGATTCTGGTATTTATTCTGTTATTTATTTTAATGGGCTTTCTCATTGGTTGTTGGGGCTGTAGTACAAATGAAAAAGTGGGAGCACCTTCGGTTTTCCCTCTTGATTCAAACTTTAATACCGGGAATATTAACCGCGAACCAGCAGCGCAAGGTCCAGAAACTTGGAATTTAGACACAGTAAGAGGAACTCTTACAGTTACAGATGCAGGATTTTATAATGATAATGGTGATTTAATAGTCAATATGACTGCTGGATTCCTTGGTGGTCAGTTCCCTCTCTGTATTGATGTTACGGATGGTTACTACTTCAACTTTACTGTAAAAACGACAGGTGGTTATTCACCATATGATGATATTGCATGTAATTATATTGAGATTTTGCAATGGAAATGGTCAGCAAATGTATATAATAAATATAAACTAACCTATAACGCTAATGACTGGATCCCAGCCCTTCCAGATGGATGCTTTGACGTTTGGGAAGGAATCATACCTGTTATTGATGATGATGATCATGAACTTTATATCCGGAAGAAGGTGGATTGTCATTGGACATGGGTTGAGACCGATTGTATGACCTTTGAAAGTAATCACGCTTACGACTGCTCTGGTACATTATGCAAAGAGGTTGATGTAAAATTAAAAACTCTTTGGTCAGGATGTCGCTTACCAGAACAAAGCTTCTGCTGTGTGAGAAACTGGGATAACCTAGATACTGAATGCGGTGAGATGATAATAATGCCTTATGGAATTTATGATTCAAGTACTTTTCTATTCGATCTCTGCTATGAACCTGGAGATGTAATAGGCACGATTTATCTCTCTGTAAAAGGTGGCTATAGACCATGTGATGAAGATATTTTTACAATCTCGCAAATAAAAACTGGTTCAGTGTATTCAGTATATAAACTCGATAATATTACTTGGGCACCATATGAATTGTCAGTTCATGGTGAAATTGATTCAATTTACCATGATGAATGTTGTGAAGAAGTATTCGTAGGAACCATTAATTTTGTAGATGAAGTCATTCTTATAAATGATGATGGTACTGAAGTACCAAAAACCGTTATGAAGCTTGCTTCCAATCATCCTCCACTTGGATGTTATCCTTATTGTGAAGACTTAAACAAAATGGTAACTGTTACATTTGAGTCTAAGTGGGAAGGATGTTGTCTAACGTCCCAAGAATTCACGTATATGTTGGTCCATAAAAATAATATCTCCGGAGTCCCCAACTCCCGAAATTTCATCGCCAGTTGAATGCGATATTGATAAAATACGCTTTTAAGATTGCTGTGTGATCGACCTTGATCTTTATAGAATTGACCTCGATCATCGGTCTGTCAATGACTATCCTTTTTTTTTTATTATTTCGTAACCCTTAAAACAAAAATTGAAAGATTATTTTTCTAAAAATTATTTTTTGTATCATTATGGAAAAACAGATCCGGCTACTCTTTAGAATGTGTGATAAAAGTTACATCTGAATTGCATTAAAAAACGAAAGACAATAATAGTAGGCTTACTAAAGTTAAGGAAAGATAAAAGATAGAATTAATTTTCTTTTTTTGTTTTTTATTCATTCTTTTTAATTTTTTGCTTTTATTAATACTAATTGTAGTAATTCCTAAAATTCCCTCAATAGTTCCAGCAAAAATAAATCCCGTTGGGTTTTTTATTCTAAACACTTCAGAGGGATTTTTTATCCTTATTACTACGTCTTGATACCCAAGATGATTTAAGGTATCATTGGCATAAAATCTAAGTGTTATTAGGTCACCATCAGCATGAGATTCCCAAACTTCATCCCAAATCTGTTGATCAATTTGTCCAATATTATTAGGAAATGTTTTATTTGTTACTCCATTATCTAAAGTATACCAGCGAGTAGCTATATTATCCTCCATAATTGTAAGATCATATTGAGGTGCTGTCTCTCCAACTTCTTGATTTTCTGCAGGTAAATTTATAGTAATAATGGGAGCTAATGTATCTTTATATAGAGTTAAATAATATGAATTATTGATATTACCGAGAGAGTCATTTGCTGAGATATATAGATGGAACTCACCTTGGGGTAGATTTTCCCAAATAAAATTATCGAATTGTTGCTCAACATTATTAAATAGACTTGAATACATTGTTCCTATTCTATACCAAATACTTTCCAAATTTATATCAGAAATAGAAACCTTTAGGACGGGGGGATAATCAAAAATTGCACCTTCAATTGGTTGATAAACTATAA
This sequence comes from Promethearchaeota archaeon, assembly GCA_016839845.1. The sequence goes on along the minus strand of JAEOTL010000065.1, from coordinate 7,387 downwards.
TAGTAGGGGCACTTATGTCCTTTCTAACTGTAACCTCTTGTAGACCAATATTGCCTGTAGTATCATTTGCATAGAATATAATTGTAATTGTCCCGTCACCAAAATAATCCCATGCAGTTTGATTTATAGTTCCAGTAAATTCACTCAGTAAATACTTTTCAGGATAATCTATCAAAATATACCAAGTATCATGAAGGTTAAATTTAATAACATCGATATCAAAACTGGGAGCATTATTTCCATAAAGAGAATTTGAAAGTGGATTATTGATAGTTATACTTGGTGCTATCGTGTCCTTAAATAATGTTAATGTATAAGAATCATTTAAATGCCCAAAATCATCTTCTGCAATGATTTGAATTTTAAATTCACCTTGTGGTAAACCATTCCATATGTAACTTAGGAGGAAAGTCGCTGTATTATTATCTAGCCATCTATATTCAGAGCCGACTCTGTAAATAATACTTTTTAAATTCGGATCAAAAACAGTTACATATAAGAGGGGTTGGCTTTTCCAATAAGTTTGATTCAAAGGAGAATTAATTACGACTTTTGGTGGTAAAGTATCTTTATATAATGTCAATATAAAATTTGAATTAATATAGCCAAAGGTATCATTTGCAAAAATCTCAACTTGAAATTCACCTTGATCTAAATCGTTCCAAATAATAGCATCGAAATTTTGAAATAATTGCGTTATTTCTATTTCTTTATTGCCAACCTTATACCAAAGGGTATCTAAATTAGGATCTGACGATGTTATATATAAAGTAGGTGCCACGCTATAATATGTGTTATTATAAGGCTCGTTAATTGTAATGATAGGCGCTGTCGTATCTTTGTATAGACTTAGGGTAAAGCTATGATTAAGATGACCGAAGGAATCATTTGCATAAACGAAAATTTGATACATACCTTCAGGGAGATCATTCCATATTCCTAAGTCAAGAGATTGATCAGTACTATTTGCTAAAGTTATATTTATTATACCATCACAATACCATAACGAATCATAATTCGGATCATTGAAGCTAATATTGAAAATTGGTGGAGAATTACTGCAAGATCCGTTTATAGGAGAATTAATAGTTATTAGTGGAGCAAGTGTATCTTTATATATAGTAAATACATAAGTATCATTAACATTGCCAGCAGTATCATTTGCAAAAATAAAAAGTTGATGCATACCTTGCTTCAAGCTGTCCCATATTAAAGTTTCAATTGTTTTTTCAGTATTATTTATCAAGCCACCGTAAAATGACCCAATTTCGTACCAAAGACTGTCCGGATTTGGATCAGTAAAAGATATATTGAGTATTGGAGGATTACTCCAATAGCCTTCATAAATTGGAAGATTTATTGTAACCTCTGGGGTAAAAATATCCTTTCTTAATTCAATAATATCAAAACCTATATTACCAACAGAATCATTCACATGGAATTCAATAGTCACGGTACCATTTCCAAATTGATCCCAAGCTGTTTGGTTTATCGTGATAATGGTAATTCCATCAGATTTTGTGAAGAAATATTTATGAGTATTACCAAGTAAAAGATACCAGCAATTATCGATATCAGTACCACTAATATATATTTTAAAATCTGGTGCGCTATTTCCAAATATTGCAAAATCTTCTGGTTCTATAGTACTAATAATTGGGGCACTAAGATCTTTTATGATTGTAATCTCTGCGGAACCAAAATTACTCATTGAATCATTTGCGTAAAAGAAAATTGTAACTGTACCATTTCCGACCTCATCCCAGACATTCTGTTCTAAGCTTCCTGTCCAAGTATAATTTTGAGTTGTGACGCTTTCATTTTTCAATTGGTACCATGTAGTATTCAAATTATTATCATCAAAGAGAATATCGGTATCTGGAGCTGTTTCTCCAAATATATCATAAGGATTTGGATAATTAATAATTATTTTTGGAGCAATTATATCTTTTTGAACTGATACATATTTAACCCCAAGATTTCCTAAAGAATCATTAGCGTATAAGATTATCATAATAGTTCCATTGCCAACTTGATCCCACTCACTCTGTTCTATAATTCCGGTCCAAGTATAATTCAAAGTCGGTTTAGTTCCATTGTCTAATTGATACCATATATCAGATAAATGTGGATCATAAAATTCTACAGTTACAGCGGGAGACATTTTTCCAAATAAATCATATGGCTTTGGATATTGAATAGTTATTTCTGGCGCAATTATATCTTTTCTAACTATGAGTGTTTCAGATGCCAGATTTCCAACAGTGTCATTAGCATAGAATATTATGGTAGCAGTACCATTCCCTACCTCATCCCATTTGCCTTGCTCTATCATTCCTGTCCATGAATAATTTCCAGTGGTAATCGTTCCGTTATCAATTCGATACCATATATAATCTAAATTTGGTTCATCTACTCCTACTCCTACATCAGGAGGAGCACTACCAAATACACTATAGTTTGACGGATAATTGATAATAATTAACGGTGCGATGATATCTTTTCTAACGGTTATATATTGGGTCGCAAAATTAGAAAGTGTATCATTTGCGTAAAAAATAATATCTACAGTGCCATTTCCCATTTCATTCCATGCATCTTGAGATATGTTTCCAATCCAAGTGTAATTAACTGTGGTTATAACCCCATTTGTCAATTGATACCACACATAATCCAGGTATTCATCGAATGTATTTATATTTATACTTGGGGGTGTTACTCCAAATAGATCATATGGATCGGGGCTGGTTATTGTTATATCAGGTGAAGTTATATCTTTAATAATTGTCACATCTGAAAATCTTATATTCCCTAATGTATCATTAGCATAAAATCTGATTGTTATTACACCTGACAAAAATTCATCCCATACAGATTGCTCAATAGTACCTGTCCATATGTAATTTGCGGTCGATTTAGAACTGTTAAATAGCATGTACCATGTATAGTCCAAATTTGGATCTTGTATATTTAATATCACGTTGGGAGGCAATACTCCAAATAATTCGAAAGGATTAGGTTCTTGGATTGTAATATCAGGTGCAGTTATATCTTTCCTAACGGTAACCGAATTAGAACCCAAATTTCCCATAGAGTCATTAGCATAAAATTTAATTGTAACCAAACCAGTTCCGAACAAATCCCAGGCGTTTTGATCAATAGTTTCAAACCACGTGTAGTTATCTGATGTTATCCCATCTGTTAATTGATACCATATCACCTCTAAATTTGGATCAATAATATCAATTTCAACACTAGGAGGTGTTAATCCAAATAATTCGTAAGAAGTTGGTTCATTAATTGTTATATTAGGGGAAATTATATCCTTTCGAACAATTAGTGCTTTAGATGCTAAATTTCCAACAGAATCATTTGCGTAAAATATGATATCTACGGTACCATTTCCTATTTGATCCCATATAATTTGATCAATTGCGTCCATCCATGATTGATTATCAGTAGTTATTGTTCCATTATGTAATTGATACCAAACTGCTTCTAAATGTTGATCGGTAATAATTAAATTCACAATAGGGGGAGTTTTCCCACATAATTCATACATGTTTGGATTATTTATAGTAATATCTGGTTTTATGACGTCCTTGCGAACAATGACCATATCAGAATTCAGATTACCAAGAGTATCATTTCCAAAGAATATAATATTAACTGTGCCATTACCTATTTGATCCCAAGCGATCTGATCTATAACCTCGACCCAAGTGTAATTATTAGTTGAAACAGTTCCATTGCTTAATTGATACCAAGTAGAGCTTAAATGAGGATCCAAAAATTCTACATTAACTCCGGGAGGTGAAGTTCCAAATAGGCTATACGCATCAGGTTGGTTTATAGTTATTTGTGGAGCGATATTATCTTTCCTAATTACTATTGATTCAGAACCAAAATTACCAATTGTATCATTCGCATAGAATATCAAGGTTACAGTTCCATTACCCATCTGATTCCACAGATTTTGCGCAATCACTCCAGTCCAAGTATAGTTATTTGTAGTAATTGTTCCAATTAATTGATACCAAATCCTATCGAGATTTCCTTCATTAATATCTAAATTAATTAATGGGGCATTAGTCCCATATATGCTATTAGGCTGTGGTTCATTTATTATTATATTAGGCCCAAGAATATCCTTTTTAACCCTAACTGAATCATATCCAATATTACCTAATGAGTCATTTGCATAAATAAAAATAATTACAGTCCCATTACCAACCTCTTCCCATATACTTTGTTCTATAGTTCCTGTCCATGAATAGTTTGCTGTTGTCATTGTGCCGATTAATTGATACCATTTATAGATGACTTCAGGTCCAAAATCCACATTAACTTCTGGTGGTATAAATCCATATAGTTCATTATTCTCTGGACTATTGATTGTGACGTCTGGAGCTTCAGTATCTTTCTTAACTATTACAGAGTTAGAACCGAAATTACCTAAAGAATCGTTTGCATAAAATTGAATTATAACGAGCCCATTCCCCATTTGATCCCATAAAATGTTTTCAATTGTTCCCGTCCAAGTATAATTATCAGTAGTACTTGTCCCAATTAATTGATACCAAGAGGTATATAAGTTACCATCAACAATTTCAACATTAACATCGGGAGGGATAATACCGTATTGATCATATGGATTTGGTTCGTAGATATTAATCAAAGGAGGGAGTGTGTCTTTTCTAACAATTATCGAATTATATCCTACGTTGCCAACTGAATCATTTGCATAGAATTGAATTGTTACAGTTCCATTATCGAGGTCTTCCCATAATGTTTGACCGATTGACCCATTAGAAGTGAAAAATGTGTTAATTCCACCATTTAGAGAATACCAACTGGTATCAATCCCATTAATATCACTGATTCTTACATTATAATTAGGGGAAGTATGGCCAAATAAATCATAAGAATTTGGTAAATTAATTGAAATATAGGGTGGAACAATATCTTTTCTGACGGTCACTGAATCAAAGTCATAATTACCAGCCGAGTCATTTGCATAAAAAACGATAGTAACTGTCCCATTTCCAAAATTATTCCAAATACTATCAGAAATTATTGTATCGATCGAATAAACAAAACTTATATTCTGACTTGTTATTGTGTCATTATGTAGGAAATACCACGTATTTTGTAAATTTATTTCATTAATACTAATATCATAACTAGGTGCTTTATTGCCGTATAATTCATATAGTGTTGGTATATTAATATTGATATCGGGATTTATTGTATCTTTTTTCATATAGAAAACATCATCTAGAGTTATAAGATTACCTGCTGTATCATAAACCCTTATAGAAACATAATTAATACCTTCTTGACAAGCATCAAAATCAATTTCCCAATCAGTTGTATAGCCGGTATCTTCAAGATTTATGAAGATATCTGTCCAATCCTTTAATGTTATTCCATTTTGACTTGGTTCACTTGTAATTTTATATTGGGCATATTCTAAATTAGAAGATGGAAGTGAATCTGAAAAATCTACATTATAAGTGGTGCCAGGGGAATTTCGCCATACATCATCACCTAGTTGATTATTAATTACCGAAGGATTAACAGTGTCTAAAGATAACTGAGTTGATGCATAATTAGTATAATCAACATTTCCAGCAGTATCTACCAACCACACATAGATATCATGCACTCCTTCAGTAATTACTGGAATGTCAGTAATAGAAGTAATGTCAGTTTCTTCTATATAGGTTCCATCCGTATCAGAAGTAGGAGGAGAATCTAATTTATAATAAGCTCCTACTATACCAGATATGTCTGATGGATTAGACCAGGATATATTAAAATTATCATTATTCGTCCATGAGGAAGGATCTGCTGTTAATGAGGCTGGTACTTCTGGATCCTCAGTGTCTAAAAACAACTGAGTCAATGTATAATTAGTATAATCAATATTCCCGGCTCCATCTACCAACCACACGTAAATATTATGCACTCCATCAGTAATTACTGTAATACCAGTAATAGAGGTTATGTCTGTTCCTGCTGTATATATCCCATCTTCATCAGAAGTAGGAAGAGAATCTAGTTTATAATAAGCTCCTACTATACCGGATGTGTCTGAAGGATTAGCCCAAGATAGATTAAAATTATTTGAATCCGTCCAGGATGATGGGCTTGCGACCAATGAACTTGGTGTTAAAGGATCTGTAGTGTCTAAAAACAACTGAGTCAATGCATGGTTAATATAATCAGTATTTCCAGCTCCATCTACTAACCACACATAAATATCATGCACACCGTCTGAACCTACTGTAATTCCAGTAATAGAGGTAATGTCTGTTCCTGCTGTATATATCCCATCTGTATCAGAAGTAGGAGGAGAATCTAATTTATAATAAGCCCCTGCAATTCCAGAGGGATGGAAAGGATTTAACCATGATACATTAAAATTGTCATTGTTTGTCCAAGATAAAGGACTTGCTGTTAATGAAATTGGAGCTGATGGATCTGTTGTGGCTTTCTTCACATAGAAGACATCATTAAGAATTTCAAAATTGCCAGCCTCATCATATACTTGCACAGATACATAATTAACTCCTCCCTGACAAGCAGCAAAATCTATTGTCCAATTGGTTATATAGCTTAGTGCTCCAAGATCTGTGAAAATATTCGTCCAATCCTTTAATAATATCCCTCCTTGCTCTGGTTCGCTATTAATTCTGTATTGGGCATACTTTAAGTTAGAAGATGGAAGTGAATCTGAAAAATCTACATTATAAGTGGTGCCAGGGGAATTTCGCCATACATCATCACCTAGTTGATTATCAATTATCGAAGGATTAACAGTGTCTAAAGATAACTGAGTTGATGCATAATTAGTATAATCAACATTTCCAGCAGCATCTACTAACCACACGTATATATTGTGTATCCCCTCTGAACCTACTGTAATGCCTGTAATTGAGGAGAGATCAATTTCGGCTTGGAATATTCCATCTATATCAGAAGTAGGAGTTGAATCTAATTTATAATAAGCTCCTACTATGCCAGATGTGTCTGAAGGATTAGACCAGGATACATTAAAATTATCATTATTCGTCCATGAGGAGGGATCTGCTGTTAATGAGGATGGTATTTCTGGATCCACAGTGTCTAAAGACAACTGAGTCGAAGCATAGTTAATATAATCAGTATTTCCAGCACCATCTACTAACCACACGTAAATATCATGCACACCATCAGTAATTAGTGTAATGCCAGTAATAGAGATGATATCAGTTCCTTCTATATAGGTTCCATCTATATTAGTAGTAGGAGGAACATCTAATTTAAAATAAGCTCCTACCATACCAGATGTGTCTGAAGGATTAGACCAAGATACATTAAAATTATCAACATTCGTCCATGA
>JAEOTL010000523.1 GCA_016839845.1 Promethearchaeota archaeon | reverse complement strand
TTTCAAAATACACAACTTCAGTTTGGGCTGGAGATCAACTTATTGACTGGAGTCTGGGGGATGGATTAGGTACCGTCATCCCTGCAGGAATTTCGATCGGCATTTGTGGAATAGGGTATTATCATTACGACATCGGAGGATTTCATAGTCTAGGTGAATATATTCGTACCAAAGAAATGTTTATGCGTTGGACAGAAGCCAGTGTTTTTACAATGACAATGCGGACACATGAAAGTATAAAACCTTATAATAATTTACAATTTGATTTTGATGAGGAGGTTCTTGAACACTTCGCAAAAATGGTTGATTTACATGTAAAGTTGAAACCTTATCTACAAAAGTTATCAGAAGAATATCAAGAAACTGGAATATCACCATTTAGAGGATGTTTTTTACATTATGAAAACGATCCAGAGCTATTTAATCTTAAATATCAATATTTATTCGGTTCAGAGTTATTAGTTGCTCCTGTAATTAAACCAAATATTGAAAAATGGCAAGTATATTTTCCTAATGATGTTTGGATTCATGTATGGACAAAAGAGGAATATATTGGAGGATGGAGTGAAGTAGATGCACCTATAGGAAAACCCCCAATATTTTATCGAAAAGGCTCCCCATTCACTGAACTATTTAGAAAATTAGATGATATTTAAGAAAACAATTCAAAAGACTAGGTTTCTATTAGTTTGTCAAAGATACTTCTTTATTTATTTTATTATTTTTAGTTAATTTTCTCTAAATAGGATTTTAAAGAATTTAATTTACAGTAATGTAGGTTTAATTAATTTTAAGATTGATTTTAGATTAAACTTTTTATTGCAGAATAGTTTTTATGTTATTAAGTTACCATTCTAAAGTAGGTGATCACTTGAAGAAAAAGAGAAAGTTAGATTTAAAACCAATCGAAATGGATACTCCAAGAGCTAATAGATTGAAGAAATTGGCGAGGATTGGTAAAATACCGATAATAAAACAAATAGCAAGAAAAATTTTGTTCCCCAATGGTTTTGAGAATCAAGCAGGTACCGCTATTCCAGTTAATTTATCTCTGGGTACTTACGAAGATCAAATAGTACCACGTAAAGTTACAGAATACTTCATTAAGAAAGCAGGGACTATACTTCTGATAGATTGTCCATGTCGTACTCGTGTTGGGTGCAAGAATCACGACGATCACTTAGGATGTACTTGGATGGGGGAAGGGGCTCGTCATATAGATCTATCTAAATGGCCAGGTGCACATTTTGCTTCTAAAGAGGAAGCTTTAGAACGAGAGCGCTTGGCTTATGAAAATGGTTTGATCCCCCATATAGGAAAACTGAGAAGTGATGCGAAAATATATGAGGTGTTAGATTATGAGGACCAATTTATGGATATTTGTCATTGTTGCTCTTGCTGTTGCGTAAATAGTTTAGCCAAATATGCTCCATCCTTTTACAGAAAATTTATTAAAAGAATGGAAGGTGTTGAAGTAAGAATAGTACCTGATAAATGTAATGGTTGTGGAAAATGCTTTAAAGTTTGTATATATGCCGGATTGAAGATGAAAAAAGGCAAGGCCATAAATAGACCGGAAAATTGCCTGGGGTGCGGGCGTTGCGAAGGAGTATGTCCTAATGGTGCAGTTTCCATTACAATAGATGATTATACTCGTATTGATGAGTTAATTGCCAGATTTGAATCGCGCGTTGATATTTCTGGTTAGGTGGAGAGTTATAAAAAAGATTTTTTTATTAAAATTAGCTAAAATATAAAAATAAATACCTAAAGGATGTTGTCACATGATAAATAAGTATCAACCCACTTTGGAATCATTGGATGCACATTCATTACCAGAGTGGTATGATGATGCAAAATTGGGATTGTTTATAGATTGGGGTTTGTATTCAATCGCCGGCTGGGCACCTCAAATAGGAGAGGGAGCAATTTATCCTGATTGGTATTTATGGAAAATGTACCATTCGCCCAAAACACGAATCTATCATAGGAAAACGTGGGGTAAAGAATTCGAAGCTGACGATTTTATCCCTTTATTTACAGCTTCGGAATATAATCCCGAACAAATTGTAAAACTCGCCATAGAATCAGGTATGCGTTATATCATACCTTTTTGCAAAATGCACGACGGTTATTGTCTTTGGGGATCAAACTACTCCAATCGTACGTCTGTTAAGTCAAAACCAAAACAAGACCTCATCAGTCCATTAGTAGATGCATGTCATGAAGCAGATCTTAAACTTGGTTTTTATTTCTCTATTGATGAATGGGTATATCCTATTATAGGTCCAAATGAAGAATCTTTAATTCGAATATGGAAACAAACATTTATAGGGGATAATGATGTAGAACTGATCCCTTATAATGAAAAATTTGAAAAGAGAATGACAGGAAAAATTCCGGTGAAGGATTTCTTTTCAGATTATATTTTCCCTCAATTAAAAGAATTGGTTGAAATGTACGATCCTGATATACTTTGGCTTGATGGAGAATGGGGTTTAACCGCAATCAAAAGAAGATCTCCAGAATTAGTGGCATTCTACTACAATCAAGCAGAAGGTAGAAAGGAGGTTGTTGTTAATGATCGGCTAGGACTCGATACTCGAGGAAAGCGTGGAGATTTTTTTACGAGTGAATTTCACGATGGTAGCATGTCTCTAACTCATAAATGGGAAGAATGTCGATCTTTGAGTCAAAATTATGGATATTATAAAGACGAGAAGGAAGTAGATGTCCTTACTGAGAAACAACTTATACACATGTTTATAGATATAGTGAGTCAAGGAGGAAATTTGCTTTTAATGTTAAATCTTACGGGCTCGGGAGCAATCCCTCCAGTTTATATGAAAAGATTCAAGGCATTAGGAAAGTGGTTAGAAATTAATGGAGAGGCTATATTTGCTACTCGTATGTGGAAGAATTGGAAAGAGGATGAAAACATTAGATTCACAAAAAGAAAAGATGGAAAATTTGTTTATGCCTTTTGGTTAAAATGGGAAGGAAGTCAATTCAAGAGTAAAATTCTGCGACCTAAAGATAACTCTGAGGTTTACATACTTGGGTTAGAAGAAAATTTAGAATGGAGTACCAATAATAGTGAATTAATAATAAAAATTCCTCCAGACATTTTAAGTAAGAAACCATGTGAACATGCATGGGTTTTTAAAATAGAAGTTTGATGATTTAGAAAAGGAAGAATTTTTAGAGTATGAAGTCTATATTCTAAAACGGGTTGCCATTAAGTAGTGGATGGGTTTTTCATCATCGCTGTACTCATGATAGGCAACAATCACAGTCCCATCTTCCAATTGAGTCGCACTAGGGTATCCAATATGCCAATATTGTGCCATAATCAACATGTCTTGAACTGTACGGGATCCACTACCGGATTTTGGCACTGGTACACCACCTTCTCTAATAATAAATTCATTTTTAATGTCCCATGTCAATCCATCATCTGAAATACAACCACGAACACCCCAAGGATCTTTTCTATAACCATAAACCACTAAAACTCGTCCGTCTTTTAACTGCAATATTTCCGCAGGGTAACCCCAGAGCGGACTCCTCTTTGCTGGCCTCCAGGTAACTCCATCGTCATCCGACCAAGTGAACCACAGGTTATCTTGTCGGTTTGGTTTATGCTGAGTCCTCAAAAAGCAAATTAACTTACCATCACTAAGTCTTGTCATACCTGGCTCTAGGAAGTGGATGATACTAGCAGGATCAAATGCAACGGTGGACCAATACTCCCAGTTATCACCACCATCATCCGATCTTAATAAGAAACAACGTGATGTTTCAGTACCCAACCCAACTTCATGATTCAGCGACATCGTTCCTTCTAAAGGCATCAGTAATCCTCCGTCAGGGAGCTCAATAATATGTCCTGCTCCAGATCCTCCACATGCATAAGGACTTAATGAGGAACTAGCCATGGGGCTAGTATTAACCTCAATCGGATCAGTCCATGTCATTCCATTATCTTTTGATTTAAGTACAACATATCCCGTTTGCCTTTTTAGACGTTCAGGCATCCCTGGTGGGGGCATTCCTAGTGATTGATCGCCATCGTAGTTAATTCCTCTGGGTGCAATGAAATTACAAACTCGAGTATGCATTATAATTGTTCCATCGGAAATTTGGGC
>JAEOTL010000168.1 GCA_016839845.1 Promethearchaeota archaeon | reverse complement strand
GAATCATAATAATCGAATGTAGTTGGGAGTTGAGCTGATACAAACCGTACGATTCCATTTGAAGTGAATATCACTAAGATAACTAAAAACACTTGGAATGATACAAGCAATAGATAAAACTTGTGTTTACCATTCATAAATCTAACATCCTAATTTTTCTATATTAATATTATTAATTTAAAGAGTTAATAATATAAACTTGCGTATAAACTTTCTTATTTAGGGTTATAGAAAAAAGGGGGTAAAAAAGATATTATTGATAAAGCAAAATTCGTATTAAATCAGCGATGTCATGGATTGTATCTGCTAAATGTTCTAATAATACAATGCTATCTCTAATCCTAAGAAGCTTTCTCATATCTAATTGATCATTAGAATAAATAGATTCTAAGAAGTCTCGATAAATTGTGTCGATCTCATTCTCGAGTTCATGGATCATGGTAGTATTTTTAAAGACAATATCTGGTTTATCTCTTAAACTTTTAATAGCAGATTTTAAGACCTCTGCCATATTGATAGTTTTATTAATCAGTTTTTCATATTTTTTCTGAATTATTGCGTCTTTTCCACTTTCTAGCTTTATTTTAGGAAGCATATCAACAAATTCAAGAGGATAGTTAATAATATTATCCATTTTTAGGATTAAGGCAACATAGTCCCCCAAGCCTTGGGCTCCTGCTTCAGAATAATTTTGGATCAATTGAATTTTAATAGCATCTCCATCTTCTTCTCGTAGTTGCATTTTGCTCTTCTTTTTTTCTAAGCTGTCTTTATTAGACTCGTAATCTTTAACCCAAGTTGAATAATAAACACCCATATCTGAAATTACAGAATAGATAATCCTAGAATGCTCAATTAGCATGGAAATTATTTCTTCTTTAATTTTATTCATAAGAACTCCACAATAATATTTAATTTCTGATATTAATAGTAATGATTAGATTATTAAAAATTTGGTATTTACAGAAAATAAATAGCAGTATAGCTATTAAAAGAAGGGATTAATTCTTTTTTTCCCTAACGAGAAGGAAAATTTAAAGTAAACTAAAAATTTAGATTAAAAATTAATTTACTATATCTGACTATAGAAGTTGAAAATTAAGTGGATAAAAATGGATTATAAGCATCTTTTGATTGAAAGACGTGATGATCACATAGCGATAGTCACACTTAACCGCCCAGATCAGCTAAATACATTAAATTCAACCCTAATGCGTGAACTTGAAAAGGTAACAGAAGATTTTCATGAGGATACAGATACACGTGTAGTAATTTTTACTGGTGCGGGGCGTTATTTTAGTGGTGGGGTCGATTTAAAAGAACAAAGAATACCTGCTACGTTACTTGAGCAATCAAGAGCAAAGCAGATAGGACCGAGAATGATTCGTAAAATATTCATGATGGACCAAATTACTATTGCTGCAATAAATGGAGGGGCTTTCGGAGGAGGATGTTGTATCGTTTCTGCATGTGATTTTCGCATTGGAGATGAAAATTGTAGGGCAGGGTACCCAGAAAGTAAGTTGGGTATGAATTTAAGCTGGGTATCAGTTCCCCTAGCAGTTCATTTAATAGGACCTACATATGCAAAGGAAATGATAATCTTAGGGAAAAATAATGAAGCTCAAACACTTCTAAAGTGGGGTTTTTTGAATGAAGTTGTTCCACGAGAGAAATTATTAGAAAGAGCTATCGAAATAGCCAAAGAATATGCTAGAATGCCCCCCATACCAGCTCAAATGATAAAGAAGAGCATAAATCATATTATTGGTGCATTGGATCAAGCCATAATGCATATGGATGCAGATCAACATTCCTTAACAATGAAAACGGAAGATTTAAGAGAAGGTATTGCGGCGTTTTTTGGGAAGCGAGATGGGAAATATAAGGGGAATTAAATTTAACCACAATGAAAAAGATAATAAATGTGAAATATAATTATAAAATAGTAAATCTTTAAAACTTGAGTTATTTATTAATTTTTAAGTTATTTATCAATTTCGGAGTTTAGAGTTGGGAAAATTTACTAAGACTTTAAAAAGTTGGAATGAATACTCAAAAATGTCCGATTTAGGCGAGATTGCTCGTCGTAAATTTTTTAATAATTGTTTTGATGGTGCCCTAACCTGTTCTGGAATTATTAGTGGAGTATTTATTATTTTTTTGGCAGAAGCATCAAAATTTGTTCCGCAAGATGTGATTATTACAGGATTCGCAACAGCGCTGGCAATTGGTATTAGTGGATTATGGGGTGCATTTCTTTCAGAAGAAGCAGAGCGCAAAAAGAAAGTCAGTGATATGAAAAAAGAAATGGCAATATTCGAAGCAAAAAAAGCAGAAGAGGAAGAAAATAATAATAAGACATTACTAGAAAAGGCAGAAAAGTTTGCGACAATTGTTGCTTCGTTAGTGGACGGCGGAGCTCCGGTTTTAGGAAGCTCTCTTCCCTTGATCCCGTTTTTTTTTGGAGGATCATTAACTTTGGTGCATTTTATAGCCTCTTATCTAATTCTCATCGGTTTACTTGTCTACCTTGGTGTCTTTTTAGGGAAGATTTCAGGAGGAGGTCGTCTTAGATATGCATTACATCTGGTAACCGCAGGGATTGTGACTCTAGTTGTATCAATATTGCTTGGTATATAATTACCCCTATATTTTAAAAAGTATCAAGAAAAAAAAAAATATGTTTGAAAAAATCAAAGTTTATTCAAAAATAACGAATTTATGGTCTATTGCTCGTAGGTATTTTGTAAATAATTTTTATGATGGAATGTTAACGATATTAGGAATATTGTTAGGGTCTTTTACATTTATCGTTAAAGGGGGTCAACCTTCTGTACGAAGCAGTTTTGTCATTTTAACGGGATTAGGATCGTCTATCTCTATGTTTATTTCTGGTATAACAGGTTCCTATCTTTCAGAACGAGCAGAACAAAGAAAAATAAAGGAAGAATTAGATCGGGCTATGCTCGTTCGCGAAGTAGAAGAGGAAGAGGTCGGAGATGTAAAAGAAATTGAAAAAGCAATGCTAATTAAGATTGATAATAATGGTTTAAAAGTAAGAAGAAGAGAAAACAAAAAAAAGAGAAACAGAACTATTCAAGATAAAGCTGAGAGCTTTGCAAGCATAGTTGTGGCCATTGTAAACGGATTATCCCCTTTTTTAGGGGGTGTAGTCTCCTTAATTCCTTTCTTTTATGTTGTTGAGGCTACTTTTATTACCTTTATTTCTTCATTTGTTATAATCCTCATATGTATTATCTTACTTGGGGTTTTTTTAGGGGTAGTTTCAAAAGAATCCATTTTAAAAAATATCCTCCAGATGGTTGTAGCATTTATGTTAACTCTCGTCATCTCGATATTCTTGCTAGGATAAATTTCTAACAAAAAATTTAATTTTAGTTATTCATTTACGTATGCAAATACATTAATGATGAGAAATAATTTGAAATCATTCATAGGCATTGACATAGGGTCTTTAGCGAGCAAGGTTGTTCTTCTTTCTGAGGGGAAATTGATTGATTATCGAGTAGAAAGGTCCACTTTCGATTTTAAGAAAGTGGGCAATAATCTTTTTAATGAGCTTCTTGAAAAGAATAACCTATCTAGGAGTGAAGTTTATGTCATGAGTACTGGATACGGGAGAAATACAATAGATATCCAAGATGATCGTATTACAGAAATTACAGCACATGCACGTGGAGCTCAATTCTTTTTCCCTGAAGCCAATTCTGTTATAGACATAGGTGGTCAGGACTCCAAAGCAATAATAATCTCAAAAAAAACCGGTAGCGTTATTGATTTCCAAATGAATGATAAATGTGCTGCCGGTACCGGAAGATTTCTGGAAGTAATGGCTCATGCACTTGAAGTCCCTATTGAAGATATAGGAACTATGGCATTACAATCAAGTAAACCTTCATCAATCAGCTCTACGTGTACCGTTTTCGCTGAAAGCGAGGTAATTTCTTTATTTGCACATGGGACTCCAAAACAAGACATTGCCGCGGGGATTCATAAATCCATTGCTAGGAGAGTAGGAGGTATGGCTAAACGTATAGGCGTTGGACCTTTACTCGTTTTTTGTGGGGGAGTAGCAAAGAATATAGCAGTCAAAAATTATTTGGAAGAAGAACTGGGATTTGAAGTTGTTATTCCAGATCATCCCCAACTTACAGGTGCCATTGGAGCCGCCTTAATTGCCCAAGAAAATAACGGAAATTTGTGAAGTTCCTTTTTATTTTTCTAAGCAATAAATTTTATGAACAATTGAGTCTTTTTTGATTAATACTCTAAAATTATTTGTTGTTTGAAGATGCAAAATGTAGAGATTTTACAGGAATACTACCTTTACCTTAAAGAAAAGAAGGCGGAGGGTAAGAAAGTCATCGCATTCATATCTCATGATAACATCCCAGAGGAATTAATAGATGCTGCGGGTTTTATTCCACTAAGGATGATGTTTGCAGGAAATGATGAATTAATGGATGCGAGTCATGATTTCTTATCACCCTCAACGTGTGCTTTTGCGCAGTCTTGCATTGGGGCATTTTCTATAAAACCTAGTTATTATCAATTTTTAGATTTGATTGATTATTTTATAGTTTCTAATCACTGTGTTTCAGATATTTGTGCATCTGAAATTATAACTAATTACTTTAATATATCACGATTAAACTTTTATGTTTCTTATACTAAATCTGAGAATAGTATTAAATATTTCAAACTTGAATTATGGGATCTAAAGAAACAGCTTGAAGAGATTAAAGGAAGAAAAATAAATAATGAAGATCTTAAGAAAAGTCTTAAAAATTACAATGACTTCAAGAAGAAATTACACGAACTCAGTAATCTGAATATTACAGGTTCCCAAAAATTAGGATTACTTCAAGAAGCGCTTTTATATGGCCCAAAACTACTGCCAAAAATCGAAAAATTTATTCAAAACAATAAAGATAGTCAACTCCTAAACAATGAAAAAAGCGTTGTGCTTACGGGGTGCTCAATCTTCTTTAATGACTATCTGAATGATTTAATTGAAGAGGGTGGAGGCAATATTATTTTTTTTGACACTTGGATAGGATCCAATTATTTCTCCCAAATTCTTGAAGACTCTAGCATAGAATCTTCAGAAAATCCAATTGACTTATTTGTTCTCCGATTTAAAAATAATATTTTTGGGGATCATTCTGTGCCGAATTTCTTATCCAATAAAGTTTCTCAGATTTATGAATTATGTGAGAATTATAAAAGGGAAACTGGAAAAAAAATCGGTGTTATCAACCATATCATAAAATTTTGTGACCATATGTCAATTATGTCGTCACATTTGAAAGAACAATTACAAAATAAGGGAATTCAAGTGTTAAATCTAGAAAGAGATTATTCTAGAGCGAACAGAGGTCAATTATCGACAAGAATTGAAGCGTTTTTAGAGATGATGTAAAAAATGAGCTTAGTAGCTGATGAATTAATAAGATTTTCTTCTGTTTTAAAAATAGCGTATAACTTCTTAACGGGGAGAGATTATTTAAAGAGGAAAAAATTTAGAGAAAAGAAAAAGTTAATTTCTGTTGGTCTACCTTATTCTGATATCGTGTATGCTTTCCCTGATTTAGTTCCTGTCTTACCAATAAGAATGCATGAATTTAACATTCATAAATATCTTACGTACTTAGGATCTGCCTCAAATGTATTTGGTTGGAATAGTGTCACCAATTTCTTAGGATTTGTAAAAGATCTTGGGATTAAGGACGTTAGTAAGGCAGTTGATGATATCATAGAGAACGTGATTTTTACTATAAATGAAAAATATAATGAAATGTACGATTTTGGGGAAGAATGCGGAATTCCAACCGATTTCTGTTATGGAGTAAAATCACTGTATGGAATGAATGTATCAAAAGGAAAAAATTGCGATGCAAATTTAAATTACACTATACGTTGCAGTGCGTGGAATAAATATTTAGAATCGATAAAAGCAATCGGTCATTCATCTGAACAAATCTGGATAGAGATTCCCCCCAGAAATATAGGAAATTCCCTAGAGCTCTTAACTGATAATATCACTAAAGGTTTGGAAGAATTAGAAAAGTTAAGCAGTTACAGTTATTCTGATAATACTTTTAGAAATCATCTCCAAACCACCAATCAGATGCGTCAGGCCTATAAAGATATCCTTTATGAAGTGGGCACTTCCGATTTTTATCCTTGCAATCCGGCTACATTTTGTGAAATCTTGGCACTCTTAAATATAAGTTTTCATGATTACAATTCTAATGCTGCCCGATTTCGCGATAATATAACATCATTATTAAAGGAAATGAAGGGAAGGGTTAATAAGGGTATTGGAATGGACGTCTCAAAAATGCCGAAAATTCTAATAACCCCAATGTTTGGTGGATGGGAACCAAAAAGTCATGAAATAATTTATGAACTAGGAGGGAGAGTTTTATACGGTGATTGGGATTTATTATTATTCTTAGAACAGATACCCTTATCGAATAGAACCGATCCTATTGAGGCCTATGCTCAATTTTTATTGAAGATCACTACTAATGGAATCGGTTGTGATAATAATACACTAACTGATTCGTACGTTAGAATAGCAAAGAATTTAAACGCTGATGGACTTGTTTTTGTTCAAGTTTTTGGATGTCATTCAATATCGAATTGTTATACAATGCTAAAAGAAAAGATCCGTCGAGATTTAGAAATTCCAAGTATGGCTCTAAATTTTAATAAAATGGGAGAAAATGTAGAGCAAGTACGAACGAGACTTGGTGCTTTCATGGAAATGTTTCGTTATTAAGGTAATCATTTGATTTTT
>JAEOTL010000024.1 GCA_016839845.1 Promethearchaeota archaeon | reverse complement strand
GTAAAGTCGTTAATTGTAATCTTTTACAAATGACATCAACCATAGCCTTGTAATTATCAGATTCTGGATCAATATAACCTGCAGGATCTTCGATATTCCTTCCTATTAGTTCTTTTATAGCCCACCGTCCGGCTAAATCTAATTCGGAGCGAGATCGAGAAAAATTAAGAAATTTACAACTGTAAACAAGTGGAGGACATGCAGGTCTCATATGTACTTGTTTAGCTCCATTTTCATACAATCTTTGAATTGTTTTTCTAAGTTGAGTTCCTCTTACAATTGAGTCTTCGCAAAAAAGTAATCGTTTGTCATTGATAAGTTCCTTAATCGGGATGAGCTTCATTTTAGCTACTTCGTCTCGAACGTCTTGATCTTGGGGCATAAAACTCCGTGGCCAAGTAGGAGTATACTTTACAAAAGGTCGCGAAAAAGGAATTTTTGCTTCACTTGCATAACCTAAACCGTGTCCTGTTCCAGAATCAGGAATACCTGCAACAAGATCAATTTCCACACCATTATTTTTTGCTAAATATGACCCGCATTTATAACGAACAACTTCAACATTTATATCCTCATAATTAGATGCAGGGTATCCATAATAAACCCATAAAAATGCGCAAATTTGCATTCGGTCTCCCGGAGGGATTTTTTGTTCAAGTCCATTCTTACTTATGAAGATTGTTTCACCAGGCCCAAGAAATTTAACTGTTTTATATCCAAGATTAGGAAATGCACAAGTTTCCATTGTTATAGCATAAGATCCAGATTTTTCGCCAATTATTAGTGGAGTCCTTCCTAGTTTATCTCTCACAGCATAAATTCCTTCATTTGTTAATATTAGAAAAGTACATGATCCATCGATCATGTCTTGAACCTTCTGGATTCCATCCTCAAATGTAGTGCCTTGACTTATTATCGTTGCTACCATCTCAGTTGGATTTATATCGCCTCCATGCATCTCTGAAAAGTGAGAGCCATTTTCCAAGGCTTTTTGAGCTAATTCTTCTAGATTATTAATTTTCCCTACTGTAACAATAGCAAAAACACCTAAATGTGAGCTAATTATTAATGGTTGATCATCGTAGTCACTGATAACTCCAATACCCTTGTTTCCGTGCATTTTTTTTATATCTTTTTCGAATTTCGACCTAAATTGAGTCGTTGTAATATCTTTAATAAATCTTTGAAGTCCACCTGAATTTTTTACAGCCAATCCTCCTCTACTAGTTCCTAAATGAGAATGATAATCTGTCCCATAGAAAAGATCTTCCAAACAATCTGAATCTGAAAAAACCCCAAAAAGACCTCCCATTTTACATCACAATATATTTGAACGATAAACTATTATTAAATAAACTTATTAATCCAATATGATTTGAAAAAGCTTAGATGCTCCTGATTAATTTAGATAAAAATGTATAATCAATTTATGATTTCAGCTCCCGGAATTTCCTCTCTCTCAAACCGTTTCATAATTATTGCACTGTTTGAGCAAGTTACAGCGCATAATCCACATCCAACACATTTATCAGGGTTTACATGTGCAAACTCATTGATTGTTATTGCACCAAATTTACATCTTTCAACACATGTTCCACAAGCAATACAATTATCTTCAATGATATGAGAAAGAAAATTAGCCTTTGCTATGGCTCTAGGATTATCTAATCTTGTTAAGCCTTTCAGCATTCCACAGCAACACTCACAGCAAGCACATAATATCGTACAATTTTCTGCTACGTTGTCTGTACAATGCACTAATCCCACTTCTGCTGCTTTTTTAGTAATTTCAACTACTTCGTCTCTAGTTGCGGATTTTATTATAGGATCTTCCATTTCTAATACCGCTTTAGCGAAAGGGCCAAATAATACACAATTATTAACAGGATACTTGTCTGTACATTCTCTTATACCTTCTACTTCAGCTCTTTTTCTGCAAGGGCATGGAATTATAGCAAAATCATTCCATTTATCAATTATACTATAAACTTCTTCAATAGGGATAATTTCACGACCGGGTTCAATTTCTTCACTGACTGTTAATACCCTAAATCTAGGAACTCCCTTTCTACTATTTTGCCAAGTCTTATAATATCCCTCTTCAGTATAAAATTTTCGACTTAAAGAAGCAAACTTTTTTGCATCCTCTTTATGATCTTCGTAATTTATTTTTAGAAAAAATGGCATGTCATAGACGAACAATGGCATTAGCTGAGAATAGCTTTTTCCTAATTTAAGAATAAATCCTCTTTTTGTACTTTCTTCAAGTTTTTCCATTAATTCAAGTTTATCAATATTAAGCTTTTTTGCTAACTTTATTGCTGAAATTGTTTTGGGGAATACAGGCAATTCTATAACAACCTTAGCAATTTCTGGATTATACATTAAGCTAAGATATTCTAGATAAGTTTCAGTAGGCATTCCATTTTCATCTTTAGGATACGATTGACTCTTCCTTTCTAACTTCCTAGTAATTTTGATTAAATCTTCTTTATGTTCATTAGATACAATCATCTTCATTATCTAAAATTAAGAATTAATAAAAAAGTTTTCAAGATGAATTATAATTCTCTTTTCTGTATTGGAATAAACCTCCAATTAATTGACCTGTACTAATACCAGCATCCCCAGGTGCAACCAGATTATGCTCTAAAAATTGAAATCCTCCTAATTCAATATCATCCTTAATTGTTTTTGCAAATAAATAATTATAAGCTACACCACCAGTTAACCCAATTTTATTAATTCCGTGTATTTCAGCTAATTCTTTCGCACTATTAGTAAATGCCAATCCAAGTTCTATTTGAAATTTCGCTGCGATGTCCGAGGGTTGATTCTTTTTATTTTTGGATAAATCTATGATATCAAGAATAAGTTTCGAACTGTTTATTATTGAGACGTTATTTCTCTTTGTAGTTCTTACTTTAAGATCAACTTTATCTGGAGTACCTTTTGAAGCTAAGCCTTCTAGTCTCATTGCAGGTTCTCCTCTGTAGGTTTTGATATTACATGCACCTAGAATATATGAAACAACATCAAAAATCCTTCCTGTAGAGCTTGTTAAGGGAATGTTTTCTGAAGGGAATTGATTGCTTGCCATTTTAAATTGTGAAACCAAGGTTTTCAATTCTGTTTCTTTATATTCTAAATCACTACTCAACCTTAAATCATTAAATATTTCTGATGCTGTTTCCACTCCGAGTTCTTTTAACAGAATAGAGGCTAGCATTCGAGCAGGATATTTAGTACAACGATCACCTCCAATCATGGGTTGATATTCTAAATGCCCTAATCGTGTATATTCATTATAAGAGCTTAAAAGTATTTCTCCACCCCAAATATTCCCATCGTCACCATATCCTACACCATCAGTACTAATTCCTACAATTTTATCCTCGGGCTTTATCTTATTTTCTGTCATTAATCCTAAAATATGAGCAAAATGGTGCTGAATAGGGTACAATGGTATTTTAAATTGGGCAGATAATTCTTTACCAAATTTAGAGGTAATAAATTCAGGATGAGCATCACATGCGATAAATTTAACTTCTGAATCCTTAATTTGAAGTAAATTTTTCATATGAAAGAGTGAATTTTTCAAATGTTCATAGGTTTCCAGATGAGTAACATGCCCAATATGTTGAGTTGGGAATATTTTATTATATCTTAATACACTCGCTGTTGTGGATAACTCTGGGCCAGTCGCAAGAGCACCAGGAATATCAACTTTGAAAGGCAATGGTAAGTATTCTGGAACATAACCTCGTGATCGTCGTATTAATTTTACCTTATTATCATGAATTCTTAAGACACTATCATCAGCTCTTTGATGAATTGGTCTATTATGAAGAATAAATACATCTACTAAATCTCGAAGTTGCTTAAATATCTCATCATTCTCTATAGACATTGGAATGTAGGATTTGTTCCCACTTGTATAAATTAAAGGTCTTTCACCAATATATTGAAATAATAAGTAATGTATACCTGAATATGGAAGCATTACTCCCACATTACTTAATCCAGGAGCCACTTGTATATTAATTATTGAAGAATTGAATGATTTTTTTCTTTCTAATAGAACTATTGGTCTCCGAAATGAAGTTAATAGTTCTCTTTCCTTTGGAGAGATTATTAAATCATTTTCAATAACATTTAAATTTGGAACCATTATAGCAAAAGGTTTATACTTTCTTTCTCCCTTTCTTTTCCGAAGTTTCAGAATAGTTTCATTATTAGCTAAACTAACCAGATGTGTACCTCCAACACCTTTTACCGCTACAATTTCTCCTTCATTAATCCGCTTAGCGGTCTCCTGTAAAATAGGATCTATTGAATGATTATTAATGATTTCTTTTTGTTTGTTATATAATGTATAATGAGGTCCACAAACTGAGCAAGCAAATGTTTGAGCATGAAATCTTCTATTATTAAAATCTGAATATTCTTGAACACAAGACTCAGGTTCAGCTTGTTGACAGAAAGGAAATTTAATCATGGTACTCCTTTCTCTATCATAAGGTAATTCGGTAACTGTAGTATATCTAGGACCACATACAGCACATGCGATAAAAGGATACTTATAATATTTTTTTTTTTGAGGATCTTTCATATCCTCTAAACACTCATCACATATTGCAATATCAGGTGGGAGAGTTAGACTTACTCCACGTCCTAGTTCACTTGGTTTTATTTCCAAATTGTTATATTCAATAGTAGCATTTATTTCTCTACTCTGAATATTCTCAATATAAGATATTTCCGGAGTCTTAATTGAAATATTTCTAATAAATTCGTTTATATCCCTATCCTTTCCTTGGACTTCAAGCCTAACTCCTGCATTTCCTCGATTTAATATATAACCTTTAAGATTTAGAGAATTTGCTAGTTTATATAAAAAGGGTCTAAACCCTACTCCTTGAACAATTCCTGTAATCGTAATTTCTATAGTTCTATAATCTTTCAATCGCTCAACTTAGGGTTTTTACATTTATTTTAAAATCTAATTAAATAAGTAATCACTAAATAAGAAATTAATATTTTATTATGATAAGTATTATTAAATTAAGCTTTTGTTTTAGAATTAAATATTATAAGAAGTAGAGGAATAGTAAAATGGATGCAAAAGAAGACAATTGGGATGTACCTTATCATAAAGCATTTTTCAAGACCAGTCATAATTCATACGAACTTTCTATAAGAGAACAATTAAATAGAGGAGTCAGAGGTCTTGAATACGACTTACATGATGATAAAATACAAGAATTAGAGGATTTTGAAGTCTATCACCTTCAAAACCATATTGATGTCCTCTTTGGGGAAGATGGTAATCCAGATGATCTTTTATTTTCTAATTGGCTTAAAGTGTTAGATGATTGGTCGAATGAACAAAAAAAAGAACATGCACCAATCACATTATTCATAGAATTAAAAGATGGAATTATTGATTTGAATAATGAACCCGAAGAATTATATGGAATCAAAAAAATGAATAAGGTTATTATGGATTCATTTAGCCCTAAAACTCTTTATACTTATAGAGATTTCAGAGAAAATAATTTTAAATGGCCAACAGTTAGAGATTTAAAAGGACGTGTCATATTAGTACTTGTAAGTTATTGGGGAGGTCATTGGGCTGCAAATGAAGATGGTTTTGAATCTAGGTTAAAATACTTGAGCAATTGTTTAGAGAGTAAGGATGACGTTTGCTTTGTCTCTTGGGTCCAAGAGGATGTGGGAGAAAAAGTATCCTATCTTAAGGAAAAAAGTAATTTTTGGAAGTGTAGTCTTGAATATAGTACTCAAAGTTTTACTGAAAATAATGAATCCCAAAGAATGACCCGAGCAGATTTTGATAAAATTGTATGGGGACGACATGTGAAAACCTATTATAATAAGAATTATAAAAAAGGATTTCGATGTAATTTCCCTGCTACAGATATGTGGAGAACTGAAAAATATCACTCATGCTTTCCATGGTCGGTTTAAGATTTATCCTCACTATGATATTTGTAATAAATACTACATGTTCCTTCCATAGAAACCATACACGGGCCAATGGGATTAACAGGTGTGCATTCTTCTCTAAATAGTTTACATTCATAGGGATAGAGTTTTCCAACCATAACAAGATGACAGGAACAACCAGGAGGAATATCTTGAGATTTTTCAATCTGTATCTCAAATTTTTCATCGGCATCGAATTGTTGATACTTCTCTTTAATAGCTAATCCCCCTTCATAAACTCTTCCGATACCTCTCCATGGGGATGAAACAGGCTTGAAAACATCTTCTATTATTTTCTGGGCAAGAATATTTCCTTCAGGCTTTACAATCCTTGAATATTCATTTAACGTATCATATTTCTTATCTCTTACTTGCTTTAGTAGCATTAGAATTGAAAGCATCACATCATTGGGCTCAAATCCAGAAATCACATTAGGTATTTTATAGCCTTGGGAGAATATTTCATATGGTTTTAAGCCAATTATAGTTGATACATGCCCAGGGGATATAAAACCATCAATTCTTAATTGTGATTGGCTCATTAGAAGTTCTAAAGCTGCTGGTATTAATTTATGGGCACAAATAACTGAAAAGTTTGTAGGAGGCCTAGTTTGTATTTCATAGCCAATTAATGGAACTGTTGTTTCAAATCCTATAGCAAAAAATATCACCTCTTTATCTGGATTTTCCTTAGCTATTTTAACAGCATCATTAGGACCATATACAATGCGAACATCAGCACCCTTTGCCTTAAGTTCAGCAAGTGAGATATTTGTCGCCGGAACTCTGATCATATCTCCAAAAGTTGTGATTATTGTATCATTACGTTTACCAAGTTCTACTGCTTTGTCGATATCAGCGGCAGGACATATACATACAGGACATCCTGGACCAGATAATACTTCTATTTCTTTAGGAATAAGAGTTCTTAATCCATATTTTGAAATAGTATGCTCATGGGTTCCACATACATGCATAAATTTAACTGGCTTATCTATTTCTTTAACAATCTTATGTATACTATTATTAATCCTTTCTGTAAATTCTTTACTTCTTAAAATATCTAAACCAGGAATATCCATATTTATCACCTATTAACAAATTCGAGGAATTGGTTCACCTAGTGGCATATCAATAAAACGAGTACCACCCACTATTGTTTTC
>JAEOTL010000522.1 GCA_016839845.1 Promethearchaeota archaeon | reverse complement strand
TTCTACACAACACCACGAACATTTATTTCATGATTCAACAACCACCGAAGCCGTCATATGATAGTTGTGTATCCCTTGTGGAGGATTTAGGTCTTAAAATTGACTCAGAAGAAGCAATGGAAGGATGCAGGAGGGCAGTACATCTCAATTATACCTTTAACTGGGAATCAGATAAACTTGAGCGACTATGTTTTGGAATTGCTGCAGACACTCATGAGGAAGTACCAGTTCATTTTCATCCGCTTATAGAGAAATTTGTAAAGGAGTCACCGCTCCAAAGCGAGTCACAAAAGTTTATCTGGGGAGTCACATTTACCAATAACGGTCTATATTACAAAATTGAAAACGACTATAATGGGGCCATGGTAGATTTCTTAGGGATGGGTACTAAAGCCGGACTTGAAACTTACAAATAAAAAGAGGAGAGATCAAATTATGGAATTTACCGTAGCAACTAACTGGGACTTTGATTTAATTGAAGAACTAACAAATTATCCTGTAAGGGATCTATACGGAGTAGGTAATTTTTCAATAGTAGGACACGGACGGCCCTCATTCTTAATTAAGGAAATAACTGAAGAGGGTATCGCGGGATATATTGGGGCAGTTCACGACAACAATATGAAATTTTCCTACTTGCTAAATGCACCTTGTTTGAGTAATATGGAATATGAGCCTAAATTTCACCAAAAATTAATTGAGCATCTTCAATGGATCTCCGATATTGGGGCTGATTATGTTATTGTTACAATCCCATTTTTAATGCAAATCATTAAGGAACAGTTCCCGAACCTAAAAATTCGTGTTTCAACAATTTCTCATGTAAATAGTGTTAATCGAGCGAAATTTTATGAATCTTTGGGAGCTGATGAAATAACTCCAAGCATTATGATTAATCGAGATTTCAAAACTCTGAAAAAAATATTAAAAGCAGTCAAATGTAAGATTGTGCCATTATTAACCGATGGATGCTTATATCAATGCCCTTTTCGACATTATCATTACAATCTATTGGGGCATTCATCTCAAGGAGAACATCAACTTGGGGGTAATTATATTGATTCTTGCATCCTTAATTGTAGTGCTATTAAATTCTCAAATAAGGAAGAAGTAGTTAAAGCTAGATGGATTCGTCCCGAAGACCTCTCGCATTATGAAGAAATAGGAATTGATACATTCAAAATTGCGGGACGCAGAATGTCGACTGAATGGATAATCCGAGCGGTTAAGGCATTTTCTTCCCGAAAATATGAGGGTAATTTGGTAGATATTATCCAAGGTTTTACAATGTCAATCGGAATTGAAAAAGATCCTACCTCTAAATTTCGACAAACAGTCGATACAGAACCGAAATCAAAATTAATAATCGATAATACCAAACTCGATGGATTTATAGATTTCTTCAAAACTCAAGACTGTGTTTCAATGTGCGATGAGTGTAATTATTGTACCAATTGGGCTGAGAAAGCCGTTTTTTTTGATAAAGAACAAGCTCCTAGATATGTAGATTCAATAAAAGATTATCTTGATGATTTAGTGACAAGTCGCGAATTTGGCATTGAAACTGCTAAGTCTAAAGAAGAAAAGGAAAATAAATTCAAGTGGGATGCTGAAACTTCACAAGTGTTTGGAAAATTAATAAATTTATCACCCCCTCAATTTCAATCCATTGCTAGAGTAGTAATTTCATCTCTTGCTGAAGAAAAAGCTAAAAATAGAGATGCTACGATGGTTGAGAAAAAGGATATACTTGAAGCATTTCTAGAGGGGACACCTGAACCTTTTCAACCCGATATGAGAGAAGGGCTGAAAAAATATGGACTTCTAAAAGAAGAAGGTAAATAAAGCTTATGTAAATATAAACCAAATAAAATTTTTATAACAATAAAAAAAAGGTATGACAAAATGAAAACAAAAGAAGAATGGGAAGCGTATTTAACTCGCTTCATGGATGCCTATAATGAGCTACCGGATTTAGCGAAATTATTAGAACCGGTTGCTCCTTTGGTTTTTCAATATAAAATAACAGATAACTCGGATATGAACTACTGGCAGTTTATAGACAAAGATCAGATGCGGTGGGGAATGGGGAAATATACGGGACCGGATACCCCAACAATCATCCATAAAACAGATTTTGCAACGATACAGAAAGTAAACTCAGGGGAATCTGATCCTATCCAAGCTACAATGGCAGGAACATATGAAGTTATAGGAGATCCTACAAAACTCATGGCATGTGCTCCTCTCCTCCCATTAAATGCAAAGGCTCATGAAAAGGCTGTAAAATAAATTAAAGAAAGTATTTTTTTTTTATTATTTTTTTCCTATTTTTGAATTTTTATTAGCATACTAGTAAGAAATCTAAAAACTTTTCATCAAAATCTTGAGTAAAGGTGAAAGAGTTCTTATAAAGACAGCGTGGGTAAAATTTATATAAAAATGGATTCTACACTTAATATCTTAATTTATTAAATCGTATTAATAAAAGAATTGAGTTCGAGATTGAGATGGCTCAGAAAAATATCTATGAATATGATGCGAAGATCCTATTGGCTAAGGAGCTCCCCAAATATTATAAAGAATTTAAATACCATAATAAGTTAGTTATTGCTGATTGCGAAACTGATTTAGAGCAATTAGTAAAGAATAATCCATGGGTTGAATCAGAAAAAGTAGTAGTAAAACCTGATCAATTGTTTGGAAAACGTGGAAAAGCCAATTTGCTCTTACTTGATGCTAATTGTGATGAAATGAAACAATTCTGCGTCGATAACTTAGATCGAGTATGCGAAATTGGCGATATCACTGGAGAATTAAAACGGTTATTAATTGAACCCTTCATCCCCCATGAGAAAGAATATTACGTTTCTATTACATCTGATCGGGAAAATGATATCATCCATTTTAGTTTTGAAGGAGGTATATTTGTAGAGGAGAATTGGGATAAAGTTATACATATTCCCGTGCCTCTTGGAACGGATATTACTTCATTCGACTTAGCAGGGAAAATGCCTGATCTTGGGGATCTTAAGGATATTTTGATTGCTTTTATTAAGGGTCTTTTTCAGGTATATATTGATCAAGATTTTGCATTCTTGGAAATTAATCCATTTGCAATAACAAAGGATAAAGAAATCGTTCCCTTAGATGTTAAAGCTCGTTTAGATGATACTGCCGTATTTCTTCATCCTGATACCTGGGGCAATCCTGATAATCCGATAGAATTCCCCGCTGCATTTGGACAAAAAATGTCAGATGAGGAAGCTATGATCAGTGAAATTGATGAAAAAACCGGTGCATCTCTTAAATTCACAATTATAAACAGGGAGGGGCGAATTTGGACCATGGTTGCAGGTGGGGGCGCCTCAGTAATTTATACAGATACAATCGTAGATCTTGGGTTCGGAGAAGAATTAGGCAATTATGGGGAATATAGTGGAAACCCGACAACTGAACACACCCAAATTTATGCCCAAAATATAATAGATCTAATCACAGCAAAACCAGATCCGAAAGGAAAGCCCAAATATCTCATAATTGGGGGCGGGATTGCGAACTTTACCGATGTAAAAGCAACTTTTACGGGAATTGTAAGCGCTTTAAGAAATTCTGTCGACAAATTAAAAAAAGCAAATGTGAAGATATTTGTTCGGAGAGGAGGACCTAACGAAAAACAAGGACTTGAACTCATGGAGCAGGTCGGGGAAGAAACAGGGATCCCAATTGAAGTATATGATAGATATACCCACATGACAAGGGTAGTAGAATTAATTAAAAAAGCCGAAGAGGGGCAAGCCTAAAAAGGAGGAGAAAAAAAATGGAAGATTATGATTTGTTTAATGATAAAACCCAAGCAATAATTTACGGATTTCAAGCAAGAGCAATACAGAGAATGCTTGACTTTGATTTTGTATGTAAGAGAGATACCCCCTCTGTAGCAGGTGTTATTCGTCCAACTCAAGGAGCAGCAGTCTCATATCATAAAACTTTCTGGGGATCAAATGAAGTTGTGGTTCCTGTCTATAAAACATTAGAACTTGCCTTAAAAAATCACCCAAATGCTGATGTGATGGTAAACTTCGCGTCATTTCGATCTGCTTATGAAACAAGCAAGGACGCACTTGAATCTGATTCAATTAGAACGGTTGCTGTTATAGCAGAGGGTATGCCTGAGAGACAAACTAGGCATCTGATTAAAATCGCTAATGACAGAAACAAGGTGATTATTGGTCCAGCAACAGTCGGGGGCATAAAAGCAGGAGCCTTCAAAATCGGAAATACCGCTGGTACAATAGAGAATATTACACTTTCCAAATTGTACAGACCTGGTTCCGTAGGGTTTGTATCTAAATCGGGAGGACTATCAAATGAAATGAATTTTATGATCTCTCAAACAACTGATGGGATTTATGAAGGAATTGCTATAGGGGGAGATAGGTACCCAGGATCCAAATTAATAGACCATTTATTAAGGTATGAAGCGAATCCAAATATTAAGATGCTGGTTGCACTTGGTGAAATTGGTGGAAAAGATGAGTATGCTATTGTGGATTCGATAAAATCAGGGAAAATCACCAAACCCTTAGTGATTTGGGTTGCTGGTACTGGAGCACGTATATTGCCGGCGGGACTCCAGTTTGGGCATGCTGGTGCAATGGCCGGAAGTGATATGGAAACCGCAGAAGCAAAAAACCAAGCATTACGAGAAGTTGGAGCAATAGTGCCCACTTCATATGAAGACTTGGATAAACTTATTAAACAGACATTTGATAAAATGGTTAAAGAGGGAAAAATCACGCCTGCTGAAGATTTCGATCCTCCGAACATTCCCTTAGATTTTAATGATGCTACACGTTTAGGATTAGTGAGAAGGCCATCAGATGTCATTGTTTCGATTTCAGATGATCGAGGAGAAATCGTTACCTTTAATCAAGTTCCACTAGATAAAATTATTCGAGAAAAGAGATCACTTGGTTATGTTATTGGTTTATTGTGGTTTAAGCGGGAATTGCCTGAATTTGCCCAACAGTATATTGAATTCGTCATTAAGTTAACAGCAGATCATGGTCCAGCCGTTTCAGGAGCTCATAATGCTATAGTTACTGCTCGAGCTGGTAAAGATCTCATGTCAGCCCTAGCAAGCGGGATTTTAACAATTGGTCCTCGTTTTGGAGGTGCAGTATCTGATGCTGCTAAGTATTTCCGAGAAGCAATGCAAAATGAAATGAAACCAGTTGATTTTGTGGACCATATGAAACAAGTGGTAAAAATTAATATTCCAGGAATCGGACATCGTGTTAAATCAGTTCAGAATCCAGACATGCGAGTAGTGCTTCTAAAAGATTTCATTATGAAAAACTTTCCAAAGCATCCCCATTTAGACTATGCACTCGAAGTAGAAAAGGTTACAACATCTAAGCGAAACAACCTGATTCTCAATGTTGATGGATGTATAGGAATAACATTCTTAGATCTACTAGAGAATCTTGATTACACTAAGGAAGAAGTTGAGGATGTCATTTTTAGTGAAGCTCTGAATGGATTATTCGTATTAGGCAGGACTATTGGAATGATGGGTCACATATTTGACCAGAAACGTCAGAGAGCTGGATTGTTTAGGCAACCCTATGACGAAATACTCTTTACTGAATAGAACTTTCCAAGTTTACCTAATTAATAATATTTTTATAATCTTCTCACATTATTCTTTTCTTAATTGTTAACCTTAAAATGGGCGTTCTAAAATTGAGAGAGTCTCAAAAAAAGATGTTCTTTTCAGTATGTATATCTTTTATTTATGGCTTATGTGTTCTGTTTATAGGGTTAATAATCAGTTTCCCTATCTATTATTTAGGTATAAGAAGTCCTTACATGAATCAAATACCCGGGAATGTAATCGACCGGGCAAGATATGATTTCGAATTAATAAGACTAGGTATTATGGATCCATGGTTTGTACAATTTGGTAGATATATTGGCAGGTTCTTCACGGGAAATTGGAGCTTATCCTTTTTAATCAGCGAAGGTACACCTGCTATTGAATTAATGAGAGATATAGTTCCCAATACAATTGAAATTGCACTATTACCCATGTTAATAGGAATAGGCGGAGTTGTCCTTGTTAGGATATTTGAGAGAAAAAAAAATAAAATCATTAACAAAATAATACAAATATTAACTGTAATAGGACTAGCTACACCGATTTTTTTGTTTGGTACTATGATGCAGTTGGTAGTTGGGTTGAATACTGATTTTCCCGTGATATACCGTAAAAACCCATCTTTACCAGATCCACCATATATAACTGGCTTCGATACTTTCGACTCAATCATCACTGGGAATTGGGATTTAGCTTTTGATTATATCTTACATTCAATCTTGCCGTGGTTTATATTATGTATTCTAATTACTCCTCTTTTAATAAAAATGACTCGTAATAAGATTGAAACTAAACCAAAAGATGTTAATTTTACTTCAAATATATTTTTTACTGCGAAGATATTTGGTTACCTTTTTCCAATGATACTCTTACTAGAAATAACCTTTAACTTGACGGGGTTTGGTTATTACTTTTACCTATCATTAGTCTATGGAGATATTTTAGTAATAGTCTCATGCCTATTTACAATTATCATTTTTTTTGCATTTGCAATATTCCTTTCGAACATTGTACCCATCTGCTATACTTTTCTACGAAAAAAAATACCTATATTCATTAAATTATTCCACAGCGAAGATGACCTGCAGTCAACAATTTCAAAACAGGAAATTGAAAAAAACCCTAACAATCAACCTAATCCTAAAAGTGAAATTAAAAGTTATAAATATAATGCAAATAGTAAAAATAAAGTCTTCCGCTTGTTAAAATTCTATGTAATACCTGGATGGCGGTCTCCTGAATTCGAGGCCACTGAATATGAAATAAGGACGATGAAATCAAAAAGAAAAACATTCAGACCACTGATTTCCCCTTTAGCAATAGTAGGATTAGTGATAATGTTAATAATTGTCTATATGGGGGTATTTGCTCCTTGGTTAACACCATTTACTGTGGAAAATATAACACCCCCCGGTTTTCTTCCTGAAACGCCATACCTTCCCCCATCCCCAGGGCATCCATTAGGTACTACCAAATATGGAATTGATATTCTAGGAAGAATAATGTGGGGTACTCGATATGCTTTGATATTTGCGATAATTGCAGTGTTGATAGGTTTAGGAGTTGGATCTCAATTTGGATTTATTGCTGGAAAATTCCATAGATACGTTTATCATGGGATTATCGGTTCTATGATAATATTCTTTATAATCCCCGGTTTTGCGCTTCTTATGGTTTTTCTCCCGCTTTATCGTTTTATCGATTTACCGATGTCTTTCTCAATCGGAATTCTTCTAATTCCTGTATTCTCAGTAATAGTAGCAAATGCAGTAAGAAAGGGAAGAAATAGTTTTGATATAATTAAATCAGTAATTAAATATATTCCATTAGAAATGGCATTGGCAATCTTAATGTATCAATCCTTAGGATTTCTAGGACTCACAGATGAAAGAATTCCTCAATTGGGAGTTGATATACAATACGGTCGGGGCCAATGGGGGGCATATTTTGCTGTATTTTGGTCAGGATTGTTTTTCTTTCTTATTTTATTTGGATTGCTTCTGCTTCACGAGGGGTTAAAAGCGCCAATAGTACAACGTGAAGTTATAAATAAAGAAGCTATGACACCAATCTAAGCGTTATTATCTGATCTTAAATTCCGATGGATGCATAGGAATCAATTTCTTAGATCTATTAGACAACCTTGATTCCACTAAGGAGGAAATAGAAGATATTATCTTCAGTGAAGCTATAAATGGACTATTTGTATTAGGGAGGACTATTGGCATGATGGGACATATTTGCTATCAGAAGCGCCAACGAACGGGTTTATTTCGATAACCATATGATGAGATTTTATTTACAGAATAGAATCTGACAATAGAAAATTTAGTTTATTAATAATATTTTTATATTCGTCTATCATTACTTTTTTGTTAACTAATATTAGTTAAAGGGGCGTTTAAAATTTGAGAGATCCTCAAAAAAAAAAACTGATATCTATTTTCCTCTCATTTATTTATGGGATACTGGTTTTGTTTATCGGTTTAATAATTAGCTTCTTTTTTTATTATTTAGGAATA
>JAEOTL010000521.1 GCA_016839845.1 Promethearchaeota archaeon | reverse complement strand
ATGGAAGCAATTCTTGTTCTTTTTTATCGGCAATATATTCAGGTCTCAGTTGTGCCTCTGCACCAGCCTCTCCAGGTGGGCTAGGAGGTTTAAAGATATAAGGATAAGGAAAGTAATCGTCGTTGCTATCCCTAAGCTGTTCCAAATTTTTAATAAAGCGCAAATCATTGAGCATTCTGGTTGTTTGTTCTTCTACTGGTGTTTTTTGAATATCTTTCACAATTTCCCAATATAAATCTTTGACCCAATCTTTTATTAAGGAATGAAACTCTAGAATTTTCTTTTTTTCCACCTCTTCAAAATTCTTGAGCTCATCTTTGTAAAAACCCTTGTAGATTTCCTCTTTGGATTGCATTTTATCTGAAAATTTCGTACTTAGGCCTAATATCAAATCCTTAATTTCGGGAGGTATTTGTTGATTGGAAATTATTGATAACATGAGCATTTCTTTTTTCCCACGAGCCCAATCAGAGTGGATTTCAAAAGAATAATTCATATACTTCAAATTCTCAAAAGAATAGGTGACAAATCCTTCATTATGCAAATCCATAATATTTCCAATATTCCCTGAAAGTTCTCTACCTATGGAGTCCTCCGGATAAGCATAAAACACGGATGATCCTATCTTATGATGAAAATGTGATAATACTACGATTGTTTTAGTCATTTTTTTGCGTTCAATAATTTGTTCCATTTTATCTCTTCCAATATTTCGAATATATCTCAAATCAGTCAATCTCCAAGTTACTTCCATTGATTCTAATCCAAAGGCATTTAAAAATTCTGAGGGTTCATCTCCCGCATCTATAGAAACAATCTTACAGCGAGGATGTCCTGGATCTAATCTAAGTTCTTGCTGAAGTTCTTGAGCGAGTCTTGAGCTTATAAATCGCTTTCGGACAGGCGAATGCGGACCTTTCCAAATAAAGATCCTTTGCAAATTTTTCTCTACAATTAATAGTACCTTTTTAGAATCTAACACATTTCTTCCGCTGTTTTCTCGAAATTGGTCTTCCGTAATGTTTAACCTTTTTTTTTCACCGGAATCTTCAACCTCAAAAATCATAAAAGATTCTGTTTTTCTATTTCTTTTTAACTCATCATCAACAAAAGGATCCAAAATATCACCAATTAATTACACAAATGTAAAATTCAATCTTTAGGTTATTGTATCTATTTATGTATAAATATTTTTATCTAGTTTTAGCTATTTCGTGTCCATTGTGCGAATTCGCCACGAAAACCAACAGTCAGGAAGTCTAGATGGGATAAGGAGCAGAACTCCTTAGAAAAAATAGAAAAAACTTCTTAAATCGAAATTATTGCAATCTAAATAATTCTAGTATTATCATTTATTCATTCCTCCTGAAAGATTTCTTCCTTTTTCGAACGTCTTTTTTTGATTACATATCCCAATATCATCATGATTATTATTAAAATCCAACAAATAATTGTTCCTATTATAAACGGGTTCATTAAACACTTACTCCTTTATTAGATGAAATAATTTTTCCATGTATTTTTTAGATAATAATTTTTCTCCATTTTTTCCACGTAACTATCTTTTTTCTATTGCCATATCCTTCATTGAGCAGGCAATTTTGGTAATGGACAACACAGTAATTCAATGTGCTCACTGTTCCAGATCTTCATAATATTTCTATTCTATTAATTCTTCGTTGAGAATAGATATTAAATAGGGTGAAAAACATCTTCTTTTTAACATTTTTTTGGAATTCATAACAGTGATACGTGTTTGATCCGAATTTTATTTTTTTGCCACTAAAGAAATAAATTGTTACTAATGCCCATGTGGAACTCATATACGCTTGGGTAGATCCTATAAGATAATCTACCTTGTCCCATGAAAAAAAGCCAGAGCTTAAAGCTTTTCTATAGTAAGCGCCCGTTGGACCGATAACTAGAAAATTTCTAAGAGTAAGTATAGAAAGTAAGCCTGTTGAAAATGTCAAAATGAAAGGTATTATAAAAACTCCAAGGTCAGGGTCGGGGAGCAATAATGCATATAACGATATGGAAGATATCGCGAACATCAAGATTGTTAAAATCCAAATTCTTATACTTAAACCCCCCTTTAACACAAATATCTTTCCTTTAAAAAATTCATCAAGAATTTGTTCTCTTGTTCTATATTTACCAAACCGATACTTTTTTTCTTTATATTTATCGTATTCTTTTCTTAGATCTTCAGGAGAGTAGACTTGTTTCTTTCTATCTTCTCTCAATTCAACATCGAATTCTCTTTCTCTTTTTTTTTCTTTCTTCAACATATTTTCTCTTAATGTAGAGGTAGGGGGGAATTTTGGTGTACTTACCTGAGAACCCTTTGCGCTTTCCTTTTCTGAGATCCTTGAGATTTTTCTTTGACGGAATCTTTCAAGAGCTTCATCTCGAAAAAAATCTGTGTGCTCCCTAAGCTCCTTTAAATAATCTACAACTTTTTTATCATCGTGTTCCATTAATATTTTCTTTACTATATCCAAGTCAACCTTTGATATATCTTCAAGATGAGCGGGGCTTAAGTTAAGCGCTTGTTCAAACATTTTTAGAACACCTTCCTGCTCCTTCCTAATAAGTTTGTCTATCCCATTAATTCTCAGTTTAATAATTTCTATTAATTTTTTTTCAATTTCAGGAAATTTTTCTAAATCAAATGGGATGTTAAGTTCCTTGAAGAGTTCTTCTCGTTTCTTTACCATCCTGAGATACTCAAAGAATTCAACTTCTTGATTTTTTAGTTCTTGGAGTTTATTTGGATCATCAGTTGAAATTTTCATAAGCTCCCATAATAATCTTATTTCATTCTGTGACAAATCTGAAGGTGATATTTTAAAAATAGATCTCATGTTTTTTTCAGTTTCATAAAGTTCTCCCCTAATTACTTCAACATCTTTTGCCAAATCTTTTAATTTCTGTTTAAAGAAATTCTGTCTTTCCCTATTGAACCCTTGTCTAGAGAGATTAATAAATGTCATTAACAACTCTTTACTTTCAGAGAGTAAATTTTTCAGCTCAGCTAATTTATTGCTTCTCACAACCTTATCTAGCTCTATCTCCTTTTTCAGAATATGTTTTCTTCGACTATAATATTCATGTTCCTCGTTAGAAAGATTTGGATCTTTTAATTTGATCTCGATTTCATTTAGTTCTTTTAAAATTAAATCAGTTTTTTCTTGGTGTCGCGCTAATCTATCGTCAAAAATAGTACCTATATCTGGACTATCTTTAAGCAATGCTAGCGAATCAGGTTTAATTTCTATTAGCTTTTTCCTTAGCTTTACCCATTGAGGACTGCATTCAACGGCTTTTTCAAAACATTCAATTGCCTTTTCTGATTCCCTTAACTGTTCATAAATTAATCCTAAATCAAACCACGCATAGCTATGCTCTGGGTTGATAATCAAAGATTTTTTATAAAACTCAATAGCCTTGCTAAAATCTCCCGATTCCTTGTAAGCTAAACCAATGCTATGAAGGTTATGCTCATTAGTGTTGATGTTTATGGCTTTTTGGTTGAATTTTATTGATTCTTCATAATTCCCTAGTCTAATATAAACTTCTCCTATGCTATTTAAAATTGTGTTTTTAAATATTTTATCTTCTTTAGGATAGTTTTTTAAATCATTTAAAAGAAGATTGAGCCCCTTTTTATAGCATTCCCTCGCTTGCTTTTTTTTTCCCAGTTGATTATAGGCATCACCTAACCAAGAATAACATGGGCCTATGTTTGGGTGAATCTCTATTGCTTTGCTCCCAATTTCAATCATTTCCCCCCACTTTCCAAGATATGATAAACTTTCTAATAACATATACCAACTCGAGGATATTTCAGGTTCATTTTGAATAAGCCTTTTAAAAATCTTTACCGCATTTTTAAAGTCTCCCAATTTGTGAGCATTTAAACCACCTTGGAATAATTTGATATTCCCTAATGATTTTGGAAAAGGATTTTCCCACATTTTTAGCACTTTCTATTTTTCTTAACCTGTTTTCATCGTATGTCTGTTTACTCGCCCATATCGTGAAATCCGTTTATGAAAAAAAAAATTAGACATAGCTACACCTTTAATTTAAGTCTTCTAATGAAATTCTAACAAAAAATCAATTCTTATACAAAAATGTAATAATAATTCATGTTTTTAAAATTAAGGAACCGATAAAAATGAATTTAGAATTTATTTTCTTACTTTTATTCGACATATCACTCCAAATTTATCCAAAATAATTATAGTAATTAACCCAGAGCCAATTTTCACCCCATACCGTATCACTGATACCAGTAAAATTATATTCGACCCACATTTCAAAATGGTATTCAGCAGAAGTCCAATACCATACAGAATCCGTTTGAGGTTCAATATAATATAAATAACTGTCAGAACAAACAATGAAGCAGAAAGCATGTCCATATGCACCCTCATAGGTATTTACGTTATAATTAGGATCAGTTATTAGACTATATTCCATAACAGCAATTCTTACTCTCCAATTCATTGCTTTAGCTCGAGTCATAAGCATAGCAGAAAAGTCCCCACACATCCAAGTTTCATTTATATAAGTAAAAGAATCGGTGTCGTCGCTATCTAACCAATTTTGAAATTCAATATAAGTTGGAAT
Organism: Promethearchaeota archaeon; assembly: GCA_016839845.1. Next base: position 11,365 of record JAEOTL010000521.1, on the reverse strand, counting down.
GTCAGGGTTTGTTAAAGGTTCTTCAAAAACCTGTTGTAATGCATTATAATCTGTAAATAGGTTGTTGTAGTTATTCAATAAATTCGTATAATTATCCGTTAAAACAGCGTAATCATTTATTAAATCATTGTAATCATTCATTATATTGCTGTAATCCTCTGCTAAATCATTAAATTTGGTAGATATATCAAACCCAATAAATATTGATGTACCTAAACTACTTGTTAAACCAATTATTATTATCGCTAATCCAATTTTACCTATCTTTTTCATTCTCTTTCATGACCTATAATAGTTTTTTTATACAAAAGTGTAATAAAAATCCCTATTTTTAAAATTAAGGAACAAATTTTTAATTCACACGTTTCAAAGTACCATTCACGTTTATAATTTGTATCAACTCACCATTTCCATATCGAGCGGGGGCGGGGCTCTAATACGCCCATAATTCAATAAAAAGTATAGGGATGAAATGTATGGGCATTGACGAATTTAATTTTACGAGGTATTATCGCTGTCCGAGGTGTAAAACAGGGATGATCGTAGTCGATAATAAAATTGTTTCGTGTCCATTGTGCGAATCCGTCACGAAGTCCAACATTCAGGAAGTCTAGAGGGGATAAGGAACATACTGAAGCTTGTCTAGTACTATGAACACCAACAGTCAAATGCGGTTGCTAAAGTTAATTTTTTTATAGTAGGGAATATTCTAAATTGACACCTTTTTTTTCAAGTGAGTCTCTTATCTCACTAGTAGAAATACCGAAATCAAGGTGAATTGTCTTTAGATTTGGTAATTTTAACAATAAGGCGGGTAATTCTTTCATCGCTGTTTTTCCTATATTTAACTCTTTTAAAAAATCCATCCTTAAAGAAGATCCTAAGCTCTCGTTTGTGTAAATCTACGGTACACTCCTAAACGACACGAGGAGGTCGTAGATCAAATACAGAAAGAAGATTGTCACTAGACATAAAATAAAATCTACTTTAATAATAATCCATCGTAATTTCTCTTTAATTTCCTCGTCATGGCTCACTTACGTCCACTTCCAAATCATTCAGGAGAGTTCACCAAAACTTTTTCTAATCCTCTAACTTTCATACCCCAATAACATTATTGTTAATAATATAGCAATCACTAAAAATATTACAGGAAGACTAGTTAATCCTAATACGATTATTACAATACCAGCAATATAACAGAATATAGTTATTATTAATAACTTCTGACGATCATTCATTTCTCAATTTCAACTTTTTCATTTCTAATCTAACTTTTATTATCACTTTCTCCAAATAAATGTATAGTGTGGTGATGTATAATTCTCTTCCTTAGTAAATCCAACAAGCTCATACGTATTCTCGAACTCTTTTAAATGTTCTACTATTTGTTTTGGTCGAGCTTTAAAAAACGCAACAATAAACTTTCCTGACTCAAACACATTTTTCTCTTTTACCATGATATGATCCTCAATTCCTCCTTTATTCTTAAGGCCATTTATTATCCCATTACCAATTAAACGTGATCACTTTCGATCATACCTACGATCAAAAACACCCAAATGTTAGTCGATAGGTTAAACCTTCGTAAAATTGAATTAAAAATACAGATGTTTTTTTTCCTCTTTTGCAGTTTAAGAGGAGACCAGCCCTCAAGATACCATTCTATGGGGAGATCTGTAAATAACGGTCAAGGTGCTACGGTTCTGTCTTTAATGGTAGCCTGCATTCAAGGATAACTGCAATGGATGCATTGAATCCTCTCGAATTCTTCCCAATCAGATCGATAAATCTAAGATGAGATTGAGAAATATAATTAAAAATCAAATTAATTATAATTTTAAATCATATCTTATCGATATTTCTAATTATTTCTAGAAAGATGATTTAAATTTATTAATTTGTATAGCAAATTAATAGAAATAGAAAATCAAAGTGAGGTGAAACGTATGGTAGAAGTTAAATGTTCTAAATGTGGAGATATTTTTAAAGGTAAAACAGAAGAAAAAGCTAAGAAAAAAATGATGAAACATGCAAAAAAGCATCATTCTAATTAGTGGGATAATTCTTTTTTTTTAGTTAATCCTGTCTAATTTAGGAGAGCAAAATTTTCCGTTCTCTTACCTTTTTCTTAAATTTAAAATTAGTAAGCCCTTCATCAATTATTCACAAACTAGAAATCCACTCTTACCTGAATAAAACCATTTCATTTGACTCAGAATTGGTGAATTTAGGTTCTACTCCAAAATTTATTAAGTATAACAGTTATAGCAAAAGCTTTGATAAATCAACAGGCTGTAATAATAGCCAAGACCTACTACAAGCCCTATCAATACCAATATTGCGATTATTGTAAGAATTTTCGAAGCTCTCTTCATTGTCCCTTTTTCCTATTTTTCAGTCTAGATTTTGGATCAATTATTTCGTAAAACTCACAAGATTTATATTGGTCTCGCCCAGTTGTACACCTTTGGTTAATCTTGAGGAGTTTTACTTCTATAGTCCTTTCTTTAATAATCTATTATCTATGATTTTGGTTCGTGGCTGTATCCCTTATTTATAATAACCCAGTTATCTTCATGTTTCAGAACCGTCAGGTAGTCTGTAAACCTCCTTCCCTGGTAGAGGTCCTCCACCTTAACGCAACCGACATCCCCTGTTATATCCGTTAAGACGATCTTCATGTCATACTCCTCTCCCTTCTCAGCCGGAACAGGGGCGCTCTTGACAAAACTGAGGAATTGGTCTAGCGAATTGAAGATGAAATTCCCATCAAAGTGTCCAATAACGTGTGCCTCGGGATGAAATGCCTTTTTTAGCCTTTCCACGTCAGCATGGTACATTCCATTAAAGTAGTTTTCAATGGTCTCCTCTATAAGCTCATTATCAGATTTTTCTTTACTCATATTTTCCTCCCTATTCAATTAATAATTAAATATACAAACCTTATAATGATTAATTAAGTTTCTTTTGGTTATTAACGCTAACTTTTTACTCATAATTTTTCAAAGAGAGAATCTATGATGCTTGAAAAAAGAATAAAATTCGAGAATAGAGATATCGTCTGTATTGTGATGGTAAGTATAGGTACAATCTTCTTTTCTTTCTCGATTTTTATCCGTGCATTACGATTACTTAACAAACAACCAATTGTTTGTACTGGACACTATTGGTTTGGATGTAATTATGCTTTTCAGGGGATTGGCTTTTTGGCAGGATTAGTTGGTATTTTATTTTTAATTGGGGGTTTGATGGGGATTTGGCTAAGAAGAAAAAGAATTAAGGAAGAAAACATATATAAAGCAAGAGGATCCTATCGTTTAGAAGAGCTTAGGCTAAGAAAATTTGTACGTATTGCTCTGGTGTTATTAGGTGTCCTTAATATATCTCTGTTGTTAATGGATCTCAGCATAGATGTTAATAAATTGAGAGAATGGATCTGGATGTATGGGTTTTTCTACGAAATAACAATATATTCCATTTTAGTTTCAATTCCTCTATTTATGATAATTTTTGGAATTTTCTTAGAATATCACACTGTCAATAAGATTTTATTAGTTTATGGTGTGTATCTTATATTTGTTTTATATTATTTTGGGATGACGTGGGGTGTAATTGCATAATTAACAGAGACCAAAAATTCCTCAAATCACAGCTCTGAAAAATACCTATTCCTTATTTATATAGCTACTTTTAGAATATGTATCATGAGTCAATTTTCACCTGATTTCAATCTCCTTCCGGGTTATATTTTTGGGATATTTGGCATCATTAACAAAAAAAATCTTCTAAACCTCAAAGCCAATGTTATTTTTCACAACAATATCATCCCTTTTCCTGTAGATCATGGTAAAACTAGGAGCCTGTCATGTATGTGGAATATTTATATAGGAATGTAATCTTATTAGGCTCAGAAGGGATAATCTAATACTAATTTGAGTGAATCTTGGATATCGAAAATTTTGATGATATTTTGAAAAAATTGCTTTCCGCAATGCCGGAGGTGAAAGCAGCAGCAATTGTCTCAAGAGAGGGGTTACCTATTGCTTCAGTTCTTCCTCAAAGAACTGATGAAACCAGAATCGCTGCTCTCAGTGCTGCACTATTTTTCGCGGCCGAAATGGCGATACGAGAAATGGAAAGAGGAGATTTTGAACAATTATATATAAAAGGGAGCGAAGGTTATCTTTTGGTATTACCTGCTGGTCCAAACGCGGTTTTAGTGATTTCCACAACCTCTGATGTAGGAGTTGGTTTAAGATTTCGCGAAGCAGGTGGTGATTTTTATCCGTATCCTTTTATTTTCAAACCTCCTAGCCCACCAGGAGAAGCTGGTGCAGAAGCACAGCTGAAACCTGAATATATTGTTGATAAAAAGGAGGAAGAATCGACCCCCTATTGTAAGCATTGTGGTGCTGACCTTCCAAAAGGGCAGTCTATATGTCATGTATGTGGAAAGAAGGTTATATAGTAAATATCATGCAATATTATTCTTTTGGCAATAATTTTCTCATCCATTCTGGAAAGGCAGTTGTTATGCGGAGATCAGTTTTTAAAACAACATCCCTTTCATGATTGTAAATTAATTCTTCGATAATATCACATTCCTTTAGGTATTCAATATTTTCTAATAGCGAATCAAGAGACCTTTTAGAAACTAATTTGGGTAATTCTTCTCTTGAAATTAACCCTTTGCGCAATTCAGAAAGAATATTATACTTTTTAGAATCTGCCATAATTTGAAATAAGTTATAGGAATCTTGTTTTAGTTCTTCCTCTCCCTTTTTTTCATATTCACTAAAATATTTCTGAACTTTTGGGAGCCACAAACCCATCAACTCATGTTTTTCATCAATATATTCTATAACACTATCAGGAGGAATTCTTTCAACTTTTACTTCTTTTAATAGAATCACATACCTTTCTACTAAACCGATCTGATTTATAATAATAATTTGTTTCTCATCCAACCGATCGATTATTTCTTCAAAAATTGCATTAGGGAAATTTTCAATAAACCATTCTCTCAATTGTTCTAGTTCTACAGGACCTTTTGAGAGTTTTTCTAAAGTTTTAGATATAGGCTCATTGCTTATTAGAATTGCTATCTTTTCTTCTTCAGTTTTTTCTCGTGTCTCATCTTTTACTACCTTATGCAAATTCTTTACTTCCGATTTAATTAGAGCATTATTTTTCAGAATAAGTTCTATATATTCCGCATGGTATTCTTTCTCGCTTACATAAAAACCCCTAAAAATCTCCTGATTTGATTTAAACGTTTTTGAAAATTCAATACATAAATTTTCTATAATTTTTTCATTTTCTGATGTAATCTGTTGCTCAAGAATTATTGAGAACATTAACATTTCTTTATTACCTCGAGCCCAATCTGAATCAATTTCAAAATAGTAATTCAAAGAATTAAAATTTTTAAAAGAATGTGTGAAAAAGCCCTCTTTAGATTGCTGGTCCATGATACTGGTTATTTGGGTCTCTAATTCCTTTTCTAACCTATCTTTCGGAAATGAATAAAACACTAATGGCCCAATTTTCGGATGGAAATGTGATAAGGCGACAATAGTTTTCAATTAGTAAATCACCCTAGAGCGTTGTACACTTATCAAAATCCTAGTTCTGTTATTCGATTTCTATTACTCATAGATAAAGTATCAGAAACACCTTAAAAAGTTTTATACAGAGATTGAAATTTGACCATATTATCCCCGTGATAGATTTAGGATTATAGTAAAAACTCATATATCAAGTTTGAAGCTGATTATCATCAAAAGTTAATCAAAGGAAAATTAAGAATATAATCCTCTAATAATAGAAATAATTACCAGCAGAAATTCCGTTTTAAGATGTAAATAGTAACCTTTCTATAACAACGAACATTGAATGACAAATTTTTTTCAAGTTGCTTCTGCTGTACATGTTGTTGTATTATTGGTGATAGTAACAAAAAAAAAAAAGGGTCCTAGGTATAATTACGAAGCTATATCGAGGTGACGATTTACCGACCTAAAAAAAGATGCTTTTTAGACTTTTCAAAGTCACGAGATTATGATGAAATATTTATATTCAATAAGAAACAATAGTGTTTTAATATTATTTACATGATAAAACTGTTATTATAACACAAAAAAACAATATCGAGTTATTCAATTATGAATGAAACTATTAAATTTACAGAATCTGTTGGAACAAGACATTCAAGATGGACTTTTCTTTCAAATGCGTTCGGTCTACTATGCTCTACTTTAATAGGTGCAATTCAAGGAATGACACTTGTCTATTATGAAACTGTTATTGGATTAAGAGTATCTTTTGTCTTTGTCGCCATGAGTATCTTTGTGGTATATAACGCAGTTAACGACCCTATTATTGGGTTTTTAGTCGATCGGAATCTGAGATTCACGAGAAAATGGGGAAGACGATTTCCATGGATCCTCATAGGTGTTGTGCCTTGGGCCTTAACTGTTTACCTTCACTTTTCAGCCCCATATGTTGGTGCCTCCGGTAATGATTGGCCTGCTTTTTGGTGGTTATTATTAACATTAATTTTACTCGACACCTTTGGCACGCTTGTGAATATTAATTACAATGCACTCCGTATTGATAAGTTTCAGACGGAGTACGAACGACGAAGATTCACAAAATATTATGCACCTTTCGACATCTTAGCGATATTCCTCGGGATGTTATTACCTTCTCTTTTTATTGATCAAAGTAACCCCTTGCCCAGTTATGCTTTAATGGGGGGCGTAGTCGCCATACTAGCTCTTATTTTTGGTCTTTTGTCTCTTTATGGTAATCGTGAGGATAAAATAATGATTGATAGGTATTTTTCACCTGAGTATCAGAAGCGAATGAAATTCTTTAAAGCCTTTATAGAAGCTATAAAATCGAAAAGTTTCATGGTATGGTTTATATTTGGAACTTGTCTTGGAATTCAAATAAGCCTTGTAGTAGTAAATGTGTGGTATCTAACGACTTTTGTTTTACGGGCTGGTCCCTTGGCTTTTCTGCTTATTTTAGGTTTAAATCTAATAGGTACCTTAATATCTATTCCTATCTGGCTCATGTATATCAAGAAAATAAATAATAATAAGAAAGCGCTCGTGGTTGCTGGTCTCGCATCAGTTGCTGCGTTAATTCCTCTAACATTCTTTCAGGGACTTCTTGATTTACTAATCATGGCATTTATTCTCGGACTCGCCCAAGGAGGCTTAAACTCATATGTATATACTATAATTTCTCCGAGTGTGACTGAGGATGTTATTGTTAAGACGGGGAGAAATCAAAAAGGGATTCTCTTCGGGATTTCTGCATTGCTTGCTCGGTTGGTTACGTCTCTTGACGAGTTAATTATATGGATCGTTCATGATCTTACAGGATTCCTTCCCGGATATCCAACATATGACTTATTAGCTCCTCAGGTTGCTGACATAACCTTAGTACAAATAGGTATCCGCCTTATCCAGGGAGTCATTCCAGCGTTAGTTTTACTCGCGGGAGTTATAGTTGTTTGGAAATTTTTCCCTCTAAATCAAGAAAGAGTATTAGGTAATAAACTTAAGATGCAAGAACTCGGGTTTTAATAATTTAACCCATTTTTTTTCTTTTTTTTGCTTTTCATTTTCCTACATCATCTTAATGCATTTATTGATAAAATAGGACGAAGTTCTTCTTATACATAAGATAAAATCCTATTCTACTTCCACATATGGAATTAAATTTTTAATATTATTTTTAAAATAAATATCTGTTCTCAAGAAGCGGTCTCAATATCAATCACGGATCTTAATTATGTTGACAAATTGATTAAGAAACTCGAAGCTCATGTTGATGTGACATAATCAACAATTCTGCTCTCTTACTTCTTTAAAAAATGGGAATCGAAAAACTTTAAGCCCTCATTCAATAATTCCATTGACTTGGTATTTCGATAGGACTTTCGGATTGACCTTCAATTAATAGCTTTATCATTATTTCAAAAGCTTTTACAATATTTTCTCCAGTCTTCGCAGAAACTTCTAGAAAAGCAGCAAGATTGTATTTAGTAGCAGTTCGGATCCCTTTTTGGTATGATACTTCCCTTAGATCATACAAATCTAATTTAGAACCAATCAAAAGTATAGGAATATCCTCTGAATTCTCCCTAATTAGTTGAATCCATTCAGCAAGGTTGTCTAAGGATTCGATATTTGTGATGTCATATATAAAAAAAGCTCCATTTGCGTTTTTACAGTATTCCGCAAGAAGAGATCGTAATCGAAGATCGATGTCTAAATCCCAAATCTGTAATTTAATTTCCTGTTTTTTGAAAAATGCTCTTTTTAGGTAATATTCAACCCCAATTGCTGATTTTCCATTTGATTGGAAGAAGCCAGAGCAATAACGTCTCGCAAAAGCATGTTTGCTCCCGGAAGCGTCACCAATGAGTATTATCTTGAATATATAATCAGCTATTGCCATTTTTATGAGTGATCCCCAATTTCCTTATCCTAAACCTCTTATCCCATAACACAGAAAAAATTACACTTATTTATAATTGGCACTTATGGCAGCTTTTTCACGTGAAAAAAAGGAAATATGGCAGGATCTGCTTTGTTATTGCGATGATTTTTGGGATCTTTGATGTGATTAGAGATAATCCGAAAGAATGGGTGGTGCCAGGGTTTTACGCTTTTGTTTCATCTTCCGCATAGATAAATCCAGGAAGATTTTTCAAAAATTGTTTTAATTCATAAACAATTATATACGGTATGAGTTCTAAATCTACATATCGATGTAAGGATTGTGGATTTGTGTGGAGAGACATTTCAGTAGAGGAGAGTGAATTAAATCCTTTTATAAAATATATCAAAAAAAATAAGACTTAAAAAAAAAAATCAAGGTGAATAATAAATTGGATATTTGAGCGTTCTTTCTCCTTGAATTCTACCTCGTTTTAAGACAAAATCTCTCTCTCATTAATTAATCATAAAAATCATATAAACCGATATTAATTTTGTCCCAATTTCCTATGAAATTTGAATGGAAAGGTAAATTCAGCGTCTGATATAAATTCGAATACCCTCATATATATATGAAAATTTCTTATTTATAATAAGGCTAAATTGTAGTAATACTGAGACCATTAAAAGTATCCATTTTGAGAGTTTTTAGAAGAATTAACTGGAAATTTCCCTTTACTATCGGAATGTTAACAATTTTAATATTCTTTCTTCCTGTTGCAAATAGAATCATTTATAGGGATTCAGAGGGATTTATTTCAATATTTCTTTGGTTTTTTTTTTTTATGTATAGCCCCTCACATGGGATAAGTTTTTTCAATACTCAGTCCTATGTCGTTGTTCTCTCTATGATTTTATCTTTTTCCATATTAATTGTTGGGGCTTTATTTTTAATCACCTCATTTTTTAGAAAATATAAAAAAGAAGTAAGATTCGATTTAGAAAAAGTTTGGCTTATTTTTTCACTATTACTTATATTTTTTGTTGTTCTTTGGGCCGTTCTTATGGTTAACGGTTTTTCTCTGGAACCCATTCCAAGATTCTCGAATCTTTGGTATTTTTATACACCAAGTATATCCTTATACGGTCTTTTAATCATACCCTCAACTATGTTAATCAAATTACTATGGAACATGCAACTAATCAAAAGACCAGAATGGATTTCCATAATAGGCGGAATAATCGTTTCAATATCAATCCTTACTCCAACGGCAGTTCTTTTTACTTATGATGGAAGTGTAATACAAGCCCTTTGGGTAATAGGCTTTCGAACCTCAGATTACACTGGTTTAGAGTGGTACTCGGAACCGTATAATATTATTTCTCTCGGGTTTTTTATTGTTCTTTTGATATCAAGCGTATCAATTATATCTATTGGATCCATTTTACTGAAAAGAAATCCTAAAGGATTATTAGTTGATAAGATTAGGATCTTAATCTCAATCTTGATAATTATAACCATGCTAAGTTATATTGGAATATTCTTTCCAGGAGTATTTGATTTTAATATAAGTGCTCCTCTCAAATATATTATTGCTATGGGGATTTATGGTCCTTTAATTGGTGTTACCTTAGAGATTTTTAGCTTGATTTATATGAGAAAGTTATAAAAAAATATGGAGTAGGATTTTGGATAAATTAAATCTAATATTCTACTTATTGAGAAATAAAAACTTAAGATATTTTCAATTCCAAAAGAAAAATTGTTATAATTGGTTGTGGCTTTTCTCATGCTGCGGTTAGAAAGTTTAAATCTAATTCACTTGATAGGAATATTTTTTAATAAATTACCGTTTAAACATTTAATTGAAAAAGGTAATAGAAATCGGGGATCGTGCATTTTTGATGAGTTAAGAATTTGAAAAAATTCCCGAATCAATAAAATAAGGTTATAAAATAAAAATCAAGGTGAATAATAATCCCGTTTATTCGAAAAACCTGTAAAATAAATGAAAATACATGGATGTTTGATTGTTTAATTTACAATATGAAAGAACAAATGGCTCTCTTTGTAATTGAAAATAACGGAAAAACTGCTTTAATTGACACTGGAACAAGTAGTGAAGTCGATAGTTTATTAAACCATCTTCAGAAAATCGGTATCGATCATCTTGATTATATTTTTTCTACGCATGTTCATGTTGATCACATTGGAGGTGTAAAAAGACTATCCACTCAATTTCCTGAAGCCAGAATCGTGGTTTCAAAATTTTATGAGAAACTACCCGAAACAAAATTTGCAAAAAAGGGATCAGAGTTAGCAGAATATCACGAATATTTGTTACAAAACCTAAAAAATAGGGTGATTTATGTAGATGAAAGAGATATTATAAGTTTGGACGATTTAAAATTAGAAATTTATGCTGCTCCAGGTCATACTCCCGATCATATTGCAATTTTGGATAGGAAAAACATGAATTTATTCCCGGGGGATTCAATCGGGGGACATCATCTAGGTTCAGGATTTTCTCGACCAGCTACATATCCTCCATACTTCAATCACGAATTTTATTTTAAAACTGTTAAGAAGTTATCCCAAATTGATAATTTAAAATCTATAAGTTTAGCTCATTTTGGTGTGGCTACAGGTCCTGAAATTCAAGAAGTATTTCAAATATCAGAAGATGTATTCAAAGCTTACAAAGATACAGTAGTTGAAAGTTTTCAGAAGAATAATGGCAATCTCAATTCAATAATAGCTGATCTTCTAGATAAATTTGGTCGTTCTCCAAACGAAATTAAGCATAATCGACCCGACGCCCTAATTTTCAGAACATTAGGTGGAATATCGATTGGTTTTATAAACGCGTTGGATCTAAAATCTAAAAATTGAAAGAATTATCTCT
>JAEOTL010000520.1 GCA_016839845.1 Promethearchaeota archaeon | reverse complement strand
TCCAGTTAATCCCGAAGATGATCTAGTAATTAATAGAACCCATGAAATTGAAATTAAAGCAAAGAATTCGGGTTTTCAGAAAAAAGCACCTAAACCCATATCATTTTATTTATCAGGGCTTAATATTCTACTTTCAAAAGATGTATTTAAACCAGGAGAAACAATAAAAATTAATTTCTCTTCCGAAGAACTGCGAGAACTCGAAGTAAGATTATTGCAAAATGCAAATGTTGTGTGCCATTGCGAGGCATATGGACAATCTTGCAGTAAAGTTGAAGAATTACCTCCTGCAATTGCGGGGGATGCAAAAACTTCAAATTTGGAAAAAGAATTTTTATTGCTGAAGGTACCTGACATCGCAGAACCTTCCTACAAATTCATTTATTCCCCATCTGAGAAAGAGCAATTCGGATTCAGATATGGCGCTTACACTCAATGGAGTTTACTGTTTATCGGAAAAAAGAAACCAGAATACGGAATAGAACCTATTCGATTTGAAGTTCCGATTTCTATTGCTGCAACCACCTTAAAAGGAGAAAAGATCGGAGTGGATTTATTTGCTGGAGAATCTTCTACAGCATCCTCATTGTTTGATAGCGTTTCCTCTAAGTTTCAAAAAATCTTCAAAGTTATTTCTATCGATTCTGATATTGATAAATATGTTTTAAAAATAAAAAACATCTCAAAAAAGGATCTTAGTGGTGTTTCAGTTAAGATTATTGGATTACAAGAGGGTTTGTTTGAAACTTCTCCGAGTCTAGTTGGTTTCCATACCTGGAAAAAAGATGAAGAGAAAGAAATCAGCTATGAGATCAAGCAAGATATTTCAGCACTCATCACTATTTTGGAAGATAATGACCAACAAAATATCAGAATCCAATCTCCTGTATCTACTGTCAGTTTCTTCTAAGAATAGCTATATCTTAAACTCTAATTAATCGCAGAGATTAAGTTATGATCATAATATTTTTTTAGAATAAGTCTAAGGGTATCTTCAAAACATCCCAAAACTCCTTCCCCATTTAAGGCAATTGTGTTCCTCTTTACTATATTCTCAAAATTTTGAAATTTAATTTCGTGCAATAACTTAGAGGGGATAAATTTATCTGGAAGATCTTGTTTATTGAACGCAATCATAATAGGGAGGTCTTGAAGTGATTCACCAAAATAGGAGAGGAGTTCATTCCAAGATATTAAATTTCGGTCGTATACTTTTTTTTGTGAATCAACAACAAAGATTATTCCATCCACAGCTTTTAGTGTTATTGGTCTTGTAATTAAATAGAAATTTTGACCAGTAGTTGTATAAACACTAATTTTTAAAATCCAGTCTTGATTTTGAAAGGAAATTGTTCCATAATCAAAGAAGAGTGTCCTGTTTACAGTACTTTCGATACTATGTACCTTATCTCCTTTTCCAAAATGAGCAAATAAAGACTTGATTGATGTGGTTTTACCAGATAAAGCAGGTCCAAAATATACGATCTTAATACTTAATATTTTGTCACAATGGTCGATAATCAAAGAATATTCAACAAAATACTATTTTAACTGCTAGTTTAAAACTAACCTTATAAAAACCAACATTTTTAGTTCTATTTCAAAGTAGTAAATTACAGATAATTTGCTTCAACCAAAAAATTAGAATACAATTGTGGTTTCTTCAATTCTACAGCTAATTAAATTCCGTAAGATCAGGAGTTCAACTTCTCTTCTTAATATCTCTTCACTGATATTTAGATCCAGGTTTTTCTTAATATCTTCATTGAGCTCTGTGAATGATATTCTTTTTTCATTATTTGAAATGTTTAACAGTCTTTCGAGGATTAACTGTTGATGGAGTGCCGACTTGCAGTTTGAGTCCAACTGATAGAGTTTATGAATCAGATTATAATTGAAATCACTCTCACCATTAGCTTCATCTTTCTTCAACTTTTCTAAAAGATTCAATGCTTCTTTATACTGTTCTTGAGCCATTAACTCTCTAACTTCATTTAATTTTTTTCGAAATTCTTGGGGATTCATATTTAAGCATTAATGAGGTTAGTGGTTTGTATTTGTTTAAATAAAAAAAAGTAAAGAAAAAAATATATTGACGTTATACTAAAATGGAACACTAATTACTTCCTTAACTTCTGGAATATGAGTCTTTAAAGCCCTTTCGATTCCAAATTTTACAGTTTGTTGGCTCATTGGGCATCCAGCACAATGTCCCATTAAGCGGACTTTAACAGTTCCGTCATCTTCTATACTAACTAGTTCAACATCTCCGCCATCCATTTGAAGTTGAGGTCGAATCTTTTCGATTACTGTTTTAACTTTTTCTTTGTCCATGATTATTTCACTCATAAAGGTAATATCCTTATTATTAAAAAAGGCAAACTATCTTTTAAAGAGTTGTTTTTATATTTTATTAAATTTCACTCCAAATTGTTTTATTAAATAGCTGAAAAGACCGTATAAGTTAGAAGTTAAAATATCACTTAGTAGAGTTTGCTTATTTTGACAGATATCGGTTATTTGATTTTTTTTATCCTCTTATGGCAAAGTTAATTATCTGTCCTACATTTCAATCTCTATATTAAAAAATTGACATTTCAAAAATATTATGTCCAATACTGAAAGTAAAGAAGGGAATGAGGAAGAGAATCTGAAAGAGAAAAAACGAAAAAGAAGACCTACGAGAAAAACTCAAGGTCAGATCATTCAAGAATCCTTAGGTTTAAATCCTAAGGATATTCAAGAAATAGAAAAAAAATTATTTATTGCTCGATTTCTAGACTTCTTTTCTGAAGACACTTTAGAATTTATCTTTAAAGAGCGTTCTATAAATCAAAATCTTGAACGCACGACGACTTACATGAAAGCTTTGGAAGTCGAAAGAGAAGAAGAAAAGCTACTTATGCAATCCTTTGAATCTAAAAATGTAGTTGGTGTAATAAAGAATATAAAAAATAGAACTGAGGAAATAGCTTTAAGTCAAG
>JAEOTL010000167.1 GCA_016839845.1 Promethearchaeota archaeon | reverse complement strand
TATAACGGAGAGATTCATGAAGAATTTGATGAGATCAATCTTAAACTATGGAAATCTTTTATGGAAATGGTAACTAAATGGGGCGCGCAATGGTATATGATGGGACAAATGGCATCTCAAATGATGGCTGAACTTGAAGCTTATTTACCAGATTACTTTAAAACATTGAAAGCCATTAAAAAAACACTTGATCCAAAATGTATTTTAAGTAGAGGTAAATTTAACTTTTGGGGGGATTAAAAAATGACGGAATTAAAAAATTTAAAAAATGAATGGAAAGCTATAATGAGCTGTATGGGCTGTGGAGATTGCGGCTATTCCATAAGACGTGCTGTTGGACGATACCTTACATGTCCAGTAAAGGAAGCAAAGGGTGAGGAAGGATTTGAGATTTATTTCTCGCGAGGTAGAATGAACGTTCTTAAGAGTGTGTTAGAGGGCAAATTACCTTTAAGCAGAGAATTAGCTGAATTTGTATATCAATGCACGGAATGCGCTAATTGTACGGAAGTATGTCATGAAACCCATAATGAGAATATAATTCTTAATACATCTAAATGGATTGATCATTTTAAAGTATGGGATGCTCTGAGAAAAGATTTAGTAGATGCAGGATTTGCCCCACTCGATAGGCATAAAGATTTAGTAGAATATATGAACAATGATGCCATGAAGAATCCTTATGGGGAGAATCTTGCTAAAAAGTTTGAATGGGCTTCAGATTTTTCAAATATAAAGGACAAAAGCGATTTAGTATTCTTTGCTGGGTGTACTATGCCGCTACGACAACAAGATACGTTAAAAAATATGATGAATATACTTATTGCTGCGGGTATGGAATTGGCCTTATCGAAGGAGGAGTGGTGTTGTGGCTCTATAGGTGCTCGTATAGGTGAATATAAATCTGTTGACGAGCTCATGAAGCACAATATTAACATATTTAAAAATATGGGGGCTAAAACTGTATTTACTGCTTGTGCGGGATGCTATAGAACTCTAAAGAAGGATTATCCTGAATTATTAGGAGAAGAATTACCATTCGAAGTGAAACACATAACTGAAGTACTCGTTGACCTTCTAAATAATAATAAAGTTCCATTTAAACCGGGAGAAGGTGAAAAATTAAAAGTAACTTACCACGATCCTTGTCATTTAGGTCGACACATGGATTTATATGAAATACCTAGAGATGTTGTCACAAAAATTCCTGGAGTTGAATTAATTGAAATGAAAAGGAATAGGAAACACGCATGGTGCTGTGGGGCGGGAGGAGGTGTAAAAAGCCAATTTCCTGATTTGGCAAAAGACATATCAAAGGAACGGATTAGAGAGGCCGTAGAATCCGGAGCAGACATACTAACAACTAGTTGTCCTTTCTGTATCGGCAATTTAAAAGACGCATATGAAGAAATGGAACCTGAAATTAAAGAAAAAATTAGAGTAATTGATCTAATTGACTTTATAGCTTCAAAATTGAAATAAATCTCAATTAGCTTCAAGACTAATAATTGATTTTCTTGAAGCAATTTTCATTTAAAAAAAAAGGGATATATATGAGAGAACTTAAAGGATCTAAATTAAATTGTGTTGCCTTCCCCTTAGGTGGTATTGGAACCGGTAATATTTCCTTAGCAGGGGATGGCAGTTTAAGACAGTGGCAAATTGTAAATAATGTTAATCATTTAGGCTTTATTCCAAATTCATTTTTCTTTATCCAAACTAGATTGCAAGGAACTGAAGCGTGGGATACCAAGCTACTAGAAAAGGATATTAGACTCCCAGATGACTATAAACCTGCTGAGACGTCTAATGATCATATTATTCCAAACAATATTCTTGAGAGACATAAGAAGTACAACTGTATTCAAGACATAGAATTTCATGGAGAATATCCATTTGCGAAAATAAATTATATAGACGATGAGCTTCCTGTGAAAATTGAACTTGAAGCCTGGAATCCGATGATACCACTTGATACTCAAAATTCAAGTATTCCAGTTATCATTTTTAATTTCAGCATAATAAATTCTAATAAAGAAAAATCAGTTAAAGTTCGCCTTGGCGGAACATTACTGAACTTCATTGGTTGGGATGGGATTTCGACTATTGATCTTGAGTTTTATCCCAGTTTTTATAGGAATATTAATCGTAAAATTATGCTAGATATATCAAATGGATCAATCACAGGTCTTAAGCTGATCTCTGGAAATTCTACTCTTGATGAAATGTTTCAAGGAAAGGTCATTTTTGCTTCTATGAATGAAAATTGCGTTGTTATTCCATCAATCAGTTCATTTGGTTCCCTTATAGAATATTTAGAAGACCCTAACTATCAGAATAACATAGCTTCCGAATCAGAACCTTCATCACACGGTAAAGCATGGACTGGTGTGATAATTAATGAATTAGAGCTTGCTCCCTTAGAAGAAAAGAAAGTTACAATACTATTAAGTTGGTCTTTTCCAAATCGCTTTCAAAATTGGGATAAAAACTTATATCGAAGAGTGAAAGTAGATTTAAATAGCAAATTTTGGCTTGGAAATCGATATAATCGGTGGTATAAGAATGTTAAAGATGTTATTGAGTATGTAGTGAAAAACTATGAAGTCCTTGAAAAATCAACCAGAGACTTTCACAACTTATTATTTGGGACTTCGCTTCCCGAAGAACTTATAGATTCAATCTCTGCTACAATGTCAATATTACGCTCACCATCTTGTTTTGTAACTAAAAAAGGGGAGTTTATGGGGTTTGAGGGATGCTGTGGAGCAAGCACAGGTCATCATACGGAACCGCAAGGAGGGTGTTGCCCGATGAATTGTACCCATGTATGGAACTATGAGGTTACTCTTTCAAGATTATATCCTAATTTAGAGATCTCGATGTTAAACAATGAATATAAGCGAGTTAGTAAAAAAGGAAATTTATCTCATAGACTAATTGTTCCCACATACTTACCCCAAATAAAAGATGGTCGAATAGGAGGTCCTGAGCGGTCAGCAATGGATGGATTATTCGGCTGTATACTTAAAACATATCGAATGTTACTTTTTACTAATGATTTTGAGTGGTTTAAAAGATCCTATTCTAGGATCAGAAGTATGATGAAATATATCTTTGACAAGTGTGATCCTGATGGTCAGGGTGTTATTGAGGGGGAACAACCGAATACATATGATATCTCCTTTTATGGTCGCAATCTATTTATTGGTGCACTTTATTTAGCTGCCTTAAAAGCCATGGAGAAAATGGCAGGAATGGTCTATGATGAAGAATTTAAGAAAAAGTGTACAAAAAGATTTAATAACGGAAAAAAGAACTATGACGATGCTCTGTGGAATGGTGAATATTGGATTCAAACTTACAATGAAAAAAAGTATAAGAGCTCTCAATATGGAACAGGCTGTCTCTCTGACCAACTATTTGGGCAGTTCTGGGCATATATGCTCCATTTAGGTTCTCTTTTACCAGATGATAAACTTGAAACTACATTAGATAGTATAATGAAATATAATTTTAAAGAGGATTTTGTTGGGATCATTCAGAAACCGAGAGTTTTCGCATCTGAACATGACAAAGGATTATTAATGTGTTCTTGGCCAGAGGGAGGAGAACCTAGAGTTCCATTTCCATATGCTCATGAAGTTTGGACTGGAGTGGAATATGAAGTTGCTGCGTTAATGATAGAACATGGGAAATTGGATAACGCCCTGACAATTTTAAAAGCTGCGAGAGGGCGGTATGATGGAATCTATAGAAATCCTTGGAATGAAGTGGAATGTGGTGATCATTATATTCGAGCAATGTCATCTTGGAGAGTTTTCGAAACTGCTCTTGGTTATCACTGGAATGGGATAGAAAAACAAATGAATTTTTTACCTCGGTTTGTCAATGATCAAATGCAAGCTTTTTACATTACCGATTCATCTTGGGGATTGATAAAAAGAGAAATCGTAGATGAAAAACAAAAAATCCTAATTAAAAGCTTTTTTGGCACATTAGAGCTAGCCAAACTAATTACTTGGAAATTAACAGAAAACAGTACAATCGATGAAATATCAATAGATAGCATTATAATAGAAGACAATGGAAGTGTTTTAGAGAAGAATGATACAATTGAAGTGATATTTAAAGAACCAGTAATTATTAATAAAAATCAAGAACTTATTTTAAAAATTAAGAAGAAATGAATGATATATACTCAAGAATAGAGAATGAGGTATTAGTATATATATCAAATTTTTTAAGAAAATCTGTATAAATCCAAAATAATTGAATAACATGTCAAAAGTATATCAAAAATTAGAAAATATCGTTTCAAAAAAGTATATATCGGACAATTTAATTGTTCGGCATGCATATTCAAGAAACGTCGATCCTGTTCTACAAGGGATTCCTGACATTGTTATTCGACCTAAAGATGCAAATGAAATCTCAGAAATACTCATAGTTGCCAATGAGGAAAATATTCCAGTAACTCCTCGTGGTGGAGGAGATTGCGAATTTGGCGGTAGCAAACCAATTGGTAATGGCGGAATCGTTCTCGACATGAAAAGAATGAATAATATTGTTAATTTGGACGAGGATAATCTCATAGTTACTGTAGAGGCGGGAATTTCATGGGGCAAATTAAATGACTATTTATGTCATTTTGGGCTTTATACCGGTTGTATGGGTCC
>JAEOTL010000519.1 GCA_016839845.1 Promethearchaeota archaeon | reverse complement strand
ACTATAATAAATCTCTCTTATTCTTAGTTTCCTCGCAACTGATGATTTTAAAGGGGGTCTTTGATAAATTTTACCATTGAATAACTTAAACACTTTCTCAACCCTTTTCAGATTTTCTGGAGAGTGTAAGTAAAGAATACCAATATATTCCTTACCAGCATTCAATAATGCTGATAAAGCACGTGTAGCTCTTCCGAGAGCACATGGTAATATTCCTGTAACCTTAGGATCTAATGTCCCTCCATGACCTGCATTTGAGATCCCCAGTATCTTGCGTACCCAAGATACAATCTCATGGCTGGTAGGACCACTTGGTTTATCAAGGTTGATCACCCCATATTGGATGTATGTCTCCAAATCTCGCTTTTCTGGTTCACAGCCATAATCGGGGTTAGTACTATCTTGAGATTTAATAATCAATTGCTCTGGTTCATCAGAAGGTAGTTTAAAATCTGAAAATTGCATAGTCTATCGAAGTTAGAAGTATTTCTATATTAATATAAACTTTAAAATTTCATAAATATTTCTAAACATTCGATTTTCTAATAAAAATTGGGAAGAATAGAGAATTATAACGGGCTATAGGGGAATTGAACCCCTGACCTTCCTTTTTATGAGAGATTCTCTCATAAATGTCAGGTTAAAAGCCTGCTGCGCTACCTGCCTGCGCCAATAGCCCATATAATAGACATCTTCATATAGGTATAAACAGTATTAGAAATAAATCCATAATAATTTAAAAATTTTATTTTATAGAGTGTCTCTTCTTTAGTATAAGAATACTTTTGTAATCTCTTTTCATATTTTAATCTCTTTGTCGAAAATGTTCAAATCCATAACTTTTTACTTCACTTCTTTTGTTCTCTTTTAAGATAAATAAACCTTCTTTAGATATTACTCGACCAACTTTAAACAACG
Source organism: Promethearchaeota archaeon (assembly GCA_016839845.1). The sequence goes on along the minus strand of JAEOTL010000519.1, from coordinate 9,662 downwards.
TTCCATTCCTCTCTTGAATTAAATTTGCCGCCTTTGAAAAATCTTGGGGTTTTATGCAAAAAATATGGATGAATTCCTCACCTCCGTTGAATACAAGATTTTCTAATGAAAATTGAAATTCTTTGGAGTATTTTACTGCTTCTTGATCAATCAATTTTTTATTAAAATCAATTTCAAAACCAAGTTTTTGATTTGAACTCATTAAATCTCGTAAAGATTTAGACAACCCATCAGAAGAATCGATACTGGCAGTCGCTAATTCATTCTCCGCTAATGTAAAAGCTTCTATTACAGATATTGTTGGTTCTAAAATACTCATAATAGATCTTTTGTATGTGGAAAAATTGGTGAGGTCTTCCTTTTTCTTTAAGAGAATATCAAAGCCCACCCCGGTTAACCCAAATTTACTATTGATAGCAATAACATCACCGGGGTTAATTCCTTGCCTATAAATGATTTTCGAGACATTTTCAAATCCAAAAACTGTGGGATTTATAATAAATTCTTCAGTTTCATTAATATCTCCACCAATATAATCGAGATCAAAGGATACACTGCATTCAATTATACCATTTATCATTTCCGTGAAATTATCTGTTGAAAGATCATTAGGAAGTCCTAAGGAGATGATAATACCTCTTGGTTTTACACCTTTAACTATTAAATCACTCACATTCATAATAACAGACTTTCTTCCGATCTGGTAGTAACTCATCTCCTTGGGGGCATCAGTATCCGCAACTAGCATATCAGAATTTAGAACTAAGCTTTTCCCCATGGATTGATTATTAAGATCGAAGAAAAAGGCATCATCTAATACCAATGGTTTTCCCGTCTTCTGTAAAATTAGTTTCTCGATAATTTTTATTATCCTGTTTTCTCCAAGATCACTTATAAGAGGTTTTTTATTCATTGAATAAAATTTAAAATTTTTTTATAATTATACTTTTTGAATAGGTCAATAAATTAAAAATACTTTGCCTCTGTGGCTTAGTGGTATTATATCATAGGATAAAATATGATACGCCTAAAGCGGCAGATTCGTAATCTGCAGGCCGGGGGTTCAATTTGTGTGAAGGATTTCCCTATCTCAAGAAAATCCCCCCAGAGGCTTAATTTAAACTTCTTCTGTAAACATAAAACGATTTATTTTTTGAAGGGCAAGCATTTTAAAGGCGTCATTAATGTTTTCACCTGTTTTAGCTGAGGTTTCAATGTAAGAAAGGGCGAGATTTTTTGCCATTTCTTCTCCTTCCTCCTTTGTAACCACTCGATCTTCAATCAGGTCTATTTTATTTCCAACTAAAATTAAAGAGATGGATGGAGTAACATCCTTAGCTTCTTTATACCAACTTTCTAAATTATCAAATGTTTCTCTTCGAGTTACATCATAAACTAGAATACCTGCTTCAGCATTTGCTAAGTATGATTGTCTTACTCGTTTAAATTGTGCTTGTCCTGCCAAATCCCATATTACAAATCTGACTCTTGAATCTAATCCCGCGAAATCACATTCTTTTTTCATTATAGAGGTTCCAATTGTGGATTTATAATCGGTTTGAAATGAGTCCTCAACAAAACGGTGGACCATACTTGTTTTACCCACACCCCCTTCCCCTCCCAGAATAAGTTTAAATGCGTATTCACCAGATTTTGTTTTTATCTTCTGTAATTTATCTACCTTTCTTTCAATATTTTGAACATCCTGGTCGGTGTAGAGTTTTGGGATAACAGGGCTTACAGTCCTACCATCGAAGATTCTAGCTATTTTCTCTGCTGCCAGATAAGCATATGGAAAAATCGGATCCACCATTGCAATTGAATCTAGAACTGTCACAAAAACGGCCTCGGGCCCAGCTTCACAGAAAATAATACGGTTTTCCTCTGTATCAAATGTGCCAGTACCAAAAGCTCCTGAGCTGAATTCTTGAGTGATCCTTGTCAAAACTGGTTCTACTAATGCGGTAACACCACCTATTACGTCTTCCTTGATCTCAACTTGGGAATCATCCTTTATTCCAGCCATAACCAACCCGTCTCTGTTTACAATAATAGCTGTAATTAAATTCTTTCCAATTTCTTGCTTATACCAATTCAATAATGCTTCCAGTTTTTTACGATCAACTGACATAGGATAAGTTACCTTTGTAGTTTAATAATATTCTAAATTTTAATATCTTATAAAACACGTCTTTCTTAAAAATTTATAGCATACAATAATTTTTAACATTAATAGAAATATTGGGTTTTATATTATTATTTCTTCCCCCAAAATTAGTTATCTTCATTATATATTTTTCTTTGATTTCTGAATGATAAGAAAGGAAAAAGGTTTTAAAAATCGTTTACATTATCTTAATTCAATATCTATATTACCACTTCAATTTTTCTATTCGGTTTAAAAAAATAAGTTTTTACTTTAGCAAGCAGGAGTTGCCAAGCCTGGTCTAAATTTAGTCTATTATCCCGAATAAATGGCTAACGGCGCTAGACTGAGGCTCTAGTGACATAGGTCTTCGTGGGTTCGAATCCCACCTCCTGCACTTACAAATTTTACATATTATTAGCAAAGTGTAAAATGAGATTAGAAAAAATCAACTAGTTGATGTTGTTTAATTTTAGGATTATTCGTTAAGCTTTCAACATATTCTTCTATTAGTTCCATCCTTTGAATAGTATAGTCATCTAAGTTAAATTGTTTGCAAAGTTCTAACGCTCGTGGGATGTATTTCCGTATCCCTCCGGGATTTACAGTTAATATTATTTTCCCCCCACAAGATAGACATTTTCCTGCGTTGGTGAGAGGAGGTCTTCTATATTTCTTATTACATTTAACACATCTAAATCCTTGTGTACTAAAACGCCTTAGATTTCCTAAAATATCTGGACGAAAGTGAGTTGATAATATTTTTTCCCCCACATTTTTTGCATCAACTGCTTGAATAATCTTCCCAAGGTGGAGCTGTGCTTCTATCTTTTCATCCATAGACTCGTATAATTTGTATGCCGTAGTTTTCGGCCCTTCATTAATATCATCTGTAGGTATGTTAAATCCGATATTCTCGTATTGGTTTGGTGTTTTTAAACTACTTTTTACTAGATTAATCACTTTTTCAATATCATTTGGCATCGAATATCTCTCGGTGGCTTTATAAAATTCAAGGGGATATCGAAACATAATGTCGACATTATGAGCCTCAGTTTCAATTTCATTTGGGTCTAAAATAGAGGATATTACCAATGTTGCGTCCATTCTTCCTCCTATTTTATCCGGTAAATAATGTCGTGAAAAGTTGAGTAAAGGATCTAATAGAAGCATTATCCCATCTTCATCCCCATCACACTGGTGGGTAATAATATTGTCATTAATAATAATGGTATGAAAATTTGCGGCATTAAGAGAAAAAACGTATGGATTAGTAGTTTTTTCTACATCGACACTTCTAATTCCTATTAATCTGTGTTTTTGGAACGTTTTTTCTGGGTTTGTCTTGTTGATTTTTATAATATTACTTAGATTACATGCTTTTCTAAGTGATGTAAAGTTTATTTTCTCTTTAAATTTAAGAACATTAGTGCCTTTTATTCTCAATTTATATTCTATATTTCCATCTCTTACATGTTTTGAAATCCCGGAAAAGATACTGAACCTTAACAGCATTAAATCTAAATCTTGGATTAACCCTAAACTAGATGAACTACAGTTTACTGTTTTGCGCCTAATATCTACTCCTCCATCTCCGCTAAAATAAGCTGCTAATAAATGTTTTATCTTATTTATTGGCAGTTTAAATAAGTATGAGGGAATATGCTTTTCTCGAGCTTTATTTTTAAATTTCAGGATATCCTTAAAGAAATGATATATTACTCTATTTGAAATTGTTATTCTATTTAAATTAACAAATGGATGAAATCCGATACCGAAGGCGTTTTTTATTGATTTTAACATATCTATTCTTAAATCTTCCTCACTTACAGCTAAGTCTACTTGATATCCTTTTGGTATTTTTCTGTAAAATCCTTCTGCAAGGTAATATCCAAAGAGTTTCATCAATGACTCATCCACTAATATATATCTTTTACATGTGGTATGATCTCTTTTAAAACCTAGTTTACAGTCTGGCACATCTCTAATAGATAAATCATTAAGATTTAATAACAAAATTAGGATATTTAATGGGATTGAATCTCGGGAACAATAATAGTTATTAAGTGTTTTTTTATTTATTTTCAAGATCTCTGCTGTTCTTTTTAAACCTGATTTAAAAATTAAACTTCTCACAAAATCTCGAATTCCTCTTACCATTAGGTCTTTCCATAAAGTTTTATATTTGATCCTAGAGAATTCTTCTAATAAATCAAAATTTTCACGGTCTTTTTCTTCAAACTCGAGAGAAGGAAGTAAAAATTTATCATTTTTTGATACCTCAATAGCTCTCTTTTCAAGAACTTCTCCATTATTATATACTAAAACGGGATGATCAGGAGTTGTTTTAAAACTCCGTCCAGTGACTAAGTTGAACTTAAGAAGCTTATCTGGCGCGGGAGTCTTTAAAACATTCATTATATCTGTAGTTATAACCTTTCCTGTTATTTTGTCATAAGAATAAACTTGGATTTTATGAGTAGTATTTTTTTTAATGAAGGCATGGTTCTCAAAAGTTTCCCCATCAAAATATTCTCCATAAAGTTTTTCTAATGGAATCTTAACTACTTCCCCATCGAGATCGATCAATACTCTTGTTTCACCAGGAAAACAGTTTCTTCTTTTCGCGGAATGCCAGAATGGATGAGCATAAATAGCTCTTGCAGGGCTAAATCCTATAATTCTTCCTATTATCCCCGCGCTTGTATGAGGGGCTAGTCCTACAGCAATATGTCCAATTAAACCCTCCCTCTCTTTAACATTATAAAATCTTTTCAAACCATAGAAATATTCTAATTCATCATCTAAAAAGCTAGAAACTCTCATGAAGTAATTCGCACAATCGTCTGAGAGGATAATATCTTGAACTTTTAGTTCAATAATCTGCATCTCATTTTCTAGAGGTTCTCCTTTATAGTCATGGGAATATCCTAACTCTTCAAGCTTTTGTATAGATACTCCTATTTCTATTGGTTTAAAATGCGTTAATGGTATATCTGTAGCATCATATCTAATTTCTGCCGTCTTGTACACTAACACGTTATTTTTTGCCCTTAGAATTCCCTTCTCAAGGGGCTCTGGCACTTTGAATTGGTTAGTTAACCCGTAAATCCCTTTCAATTTCTTTGGAAGCGTTATATGCAGAGATTTCAAAATCGAGTCCATATGAGTTTTAATGTTTAGGACTGCTTCACTAGATGATTGTAATCTTTCATTGCATTGAGGACATCGTTGATCCATATTAGGATCACTTGGGGGGTATAAATTCTTACATTTATTGCAGAAGGAGCCTAAATTCGTGTGACTGGAACATTTTGGACAGGAATTGAAGATACTTATTGTACCGCACGTTGGACATTTTTTTCTACAGATATCTATCTTGATTTTCTGAAGTTCTAGTGCTTTTTCAACTGATCTTGAGCTCCCCACTTTGTCACTCAGAGGAAAAAGAGCGTGAACACCTTTCATACTTTTTCTTTCTGATTTTTCTGGTCTACCCATACGCGAGCCAAAGAAATATGGGGCTCTATTTCGAATGTCTATTGGACTAAATTTTCTAAAATAGGAAAAGACAGTGTCTTTTATGTCTGGTTTTATTTCTGATGTATCAGTAAGGGTAAATATTTTGGAATAAATAAAATTCATATCTTTACTAAATTGTATTCTGTCATCCTTTAACCTATGTAAAACGAATGCTTTTTCAAGAATAGTTTTTATATCTTCATGATTATTTAATACAATTTGTTGAGAAGTACTTGAGAAACCCTTAATAAAAGCAGTTCTTAATTTGTAGAGCTCTTTAGGGGTAATATTTCCCCAAAAATCGGTGAAACTCGGATGGAGCGGGACATTATAATCTAAGGAAATCTGTATTCCCTCCTGGGCCGTAGGTTTTATAGAAAAAGGATCTCGAATTAAATCTTTTAACCTAGTGGTAATATTATCTTCAGTTTTAAGAGCTTCTTCCAGTTCTAAAGCCCACCATTCCTCTACATAACCAGAAGGAATTAATTTATGATTGTTCTCAGCGAATTCCCCGAAACCAAAAAGCAAATCTCCTAAGAATAAAATTTTCTCAATGCTTTGAAATATTTTTTTAGCCTTAGGATAGGATCTTACCTTAATTATATTCCCATTTTCTAACTTAACAATAGGTGGTTCAATACTACTTACAGGACAAACACTCGCACTTTTTCCAGGTCTTTCAATTCTTAATTGAGTACCTATAGCTACAAAATCATCTAGGATTCCCATCGTGGCCGGGTGCATTCCCCCCGCTGCTAGTCCCGTGTTCCGAGATCGTCCATATCTTATCCTATGACCCCCAATCTCGGAGGGATGGCTAAAAACAGGTCTCCCTGCAATAATATCTGCAACATAATTGAAATTTGGGGGGATCTTCCCAATATTGGAAGAAATATCCTTTTCGACTTGAGATTTCTCACTATGAGATATTTCTTTTAATTCAGCTAACCAATCCCACCCTCGTATGTTCATTGATTTTGCGATTTTCAATAATTTTGGGGCTTTCAATAGAATCCCATCATTGAGAACTAAGCATGCTCCACCCCTTACGTGATTAGTATCAATTCGGGGTAAATCACGAAATGCTGAAACTTCTTCATTTTCAGTAGAGTCTCCATTGATTTCTATTGGCAAATTTTTTACAGCATGTCGTATCTCTCGATTTGAAGAAGGATATTGTAAATGAACAATTCTGTCATATAACTTCACTTCTTCTACGTATCTACCGATTTCTGCTTCAGTTGCTTCATATTTTGGGATGTTTGATTTTTCCCTAACGTAGTCTGCAATTAAAACACATAATGCCGCAGTGGTGCCTCCTGCAGCCCTAATGGGACCTGCAAAGAATAAGGATAAGTATTTTTTCCCAGATTGATCTTCACGTACCATTATCTTAGAAATACCCTCAAGTGGAGCACTTACGACTCCCATTGTTTTGATTGCTAATCCTGCTCTTATTGCTCTTTCTACGCGCTCCTCTAGTGATTTGAGTGCTCCAATTTCTTTATCTAATATTTTAGTGACAACTTTAAATACAATTTCATCATCATTTAAACCATTATTTTTTAATTCTCTTATCACATCTGCAATACCTTCTGGACCGACTAACTTTTCGACTCTTCCAGCTAAATCTTTTGCTTGTGGGGATTCAACAAACAATTCTGGATCGTATCCTTTACTTCTTGCCTCTTCAGCAATGACATAGCATTGATCAACTTCATGTTGAATTGTATCAAAATAATCTTTCATCTCCTTATTCATGTCCACCATATTCTATCCCATTTTAAACTATTGACTGATTTTGAAATCACAAATTAACAGTTATTATAGATATTTCCTACTCTAACTTAAATTCAATTATTAATCTACTATTTCATTTATAAATCTGGAGAGATTGTGAAATTATAACTCTCTTTTCATATAAAAAGCACTAATGTTATTAGTTTAATAAAAAACCATTTAATTTTGTCAACTAATGTATAAATAATCTGGTATGGAATAAAACAATGAAAACTGATACAACGGAAGTCAAAAGAATCATATTAAAGAAATTAGTGAGTTCTGGGATCAATATCACCCCTCCCTTACTAAATTTCATTTTAGGTCTGGAGAATCCTATACAAAAAACCAGTTTAATTATTAAAGAAACAAGTTTTATCGCAGGATTTAAAAGTCACCTAACGGAGGATATTTTAACTCAAGTATCCAATGAAGAAATTAAAAACTCATTGAGACGCAGGTTGATTAAGGAAGGAACTAATATATCAAGAGAAAGTTCAGGAATTGAACCCAAAGGCAAGCAAATTGAAAATGCTTTAGTAAATCAAGAAACTAAATCCAATACTGTTCTAACCTCTGTTGAAACAGCTGAAACTGTTCCAAAAAGAATATCTGATATCGAAGATAACTCACAATCTCCCGCTCCTATTAGATCAACCCAAAAACCTATACGAACTAAGCTAGATCCACAACCCAAAGGAAAAGTAATAGAAGGATCAATCTCAACATTGTCTTTCAAACCAAAAGCAAAGGATTATGACTTTCAATATAAAATATTAAAAGATCCTACTGGAAAATTATATACTAGCGGGGATTATCAAGATTTCTATGATTTAACTTTGGATAAATACAACCGATTAAAAACCTTAATGAGAAAAAGAACAGAAGTTCATAATGCTGATAATATAAACAACATTCTTAGATTATCTAGTAAAGTCGAAGTGTCGGTTATTGCCCTTGTTAGTGAAATTCGGAAAACAAAGAATGAAAATATGCTGATAACTCTTGAGGATCTTACTGGATTAATAAGCGTACTTATAAGAAAAGACTCAGAGAACCAAAATAACATTAAAATCGCTGAAAGAACCCTTAACGATCAAATGGTCTATATTGAAGGCACTTACAGTCCTGGAGAAAAAGGTAGACCGGGGATCATCTACGGAAACTATATTACAAAGATAGATATCCCAAAAGATTACAATCCCAATAAATCGTATGATCCTTTGACAATTGCTTTAATTTCAGATACACATATAGGAAGTAAAGAGTTTGAAGAAAAACTATGGAATAGGTTTATGGGATTCCTCAATGGTAAAATAGGCAATAGGACACAACGAGAGCATGCAGGAAAAATTAAATATCTGGTTATAAACGGTGATTTAGTGGATGGTATTGGTGTATATCCCACCCAACAAGAAGATCTCAAAATAACAGATATATATCAGCAATATAGTAAGGCCGCAGAATTACTTTCTAGCATTCCAGATTATATAAGAGTTATATATAGTTCAGGCAATCATGAACCTGTACGAAATGCACTTCCTAGACCCGCAGTTCCTGAAAAATATTCTGAGGAGCTTCGTAATAATGGGGTATCATGTATCGGAAATCCGTCTCTTATCCAAACTCATAATGTAACTACTTTGATCTTCCACGGTGATAGTATACTCGATTTAAATATGTTGATCCCTGGCCTAGATCATAAAAAATCTGTTGAAACTATGAAAGAAATCTTAAAATGCAGACATTTGGCCCCAACATATGGAAAAAGAACCCAAATTGCTCCTATTAATAAGGATTGGCTAATTATTGACAAGATACCCGATATTTTTCATACAGGCCATATCCACATTAATGATATGGGCGCTTACAATAATATTTCTTTAGTTAATTCGGGTTGCTTTCAAAGTCAAACAGATTTTATGAGATCATTGGGTATTAAACCAACACCAGGAATTCTCTCCTTGGTCGATTTGGATACTTTAAAAGGTATGCAATTAGATTTAAAAAATAATCTGTAATGTTTTTTATCAAAAAACATAATGGTGATGAAGGATATATGAATTTCGCAATTAATCGCAGTAATAAATCTGAAATGTTACTATATTTCTGGAAAATAATTGATCTACCTAGCATTAGCCCTCATGATTTAATATTTAGAATTTCCTATGAGCTTTTCTTACTTCCCCCAGAAGAAGCTGTAGTGTTTATT
>JAEOTL010000518.1 GCA_016839845.1 Promethearchaeota archaeon | reverse complement strand
TCTGGTCTTAAACTATCAAGCGTCCAGATAATTTTGTCTCCTTCAATTTCTGTTCTTCCTTCTGTAGTGTCTCTTACAATTGGGTTAGTAAATTCCTCTGGAATAGTTTTGACAACTTTTATGTTGGATACAGGTTTATCGAACATATTTCTTAAAGCTATCGCAAAGGTAATTGTGTTATCTTTATCAATAGAAATACCAAAGGTTTCTAAGCCAGTCTCAACCATAGTTCCTCCATCTTCCCAGGTTTCTTCCTCGTCCTCATCCTCGTCATCCTCGTCATCTTCGTCATCTTCGTCTTCTGCTACAGGTTCGTCAGGAACGGATTTCTTAGTAGCTTTACCAGTTTTATCTTTTAGTTTTAAGAGTTCCCTTTCAATATCATTAATATTAAGAACATTATCAGCATCGGTTAAAGTGCTAATAAATTCTTTGACCAAGAAAAGGTTTTGAACTTCTTCCTTTAAATGAAATTCAATAGATTCTACATTATCTGGAGCCTCAGTACCTAACTCTCGAATTGAAACATCACTTGATTTTAAATCAGTACTTCCAATATTCGAAAGAGAGACATCGATGTCCCAGAGTCTATCAGAGTTGCTGGGGTTTTCTATGCTGATTTTCCCACCAAAACTAAAAGACTCAACATTAGCATCATGATCTTGTGTTACTTCAACGTCTTCGATGATCTTCACTAAAGCTAACAATCCCTCCCGATTTCCATCTTTTAATAAGATACTTCCTTCTAGTTGACCAGTGTCTTCATCATATGTCTCAATGACCGGCGTAGCACTGTCTCTATCAACCAATTCTACTTTTCCTATATCCATGTCTTTTCGTTTTAGAGCTTCTGCGATTAATTCTTCTTTAGCCTCAGTTCTATCCCAACCGGTTCGTGAAGGTCTAGCAGCTGTTTCTCTCCGTTTTTTATCTTTTTTTCCCATTTTTATTTCCCAATTTTATTATTTTGTTTTTAATAGATTGAATATTTATTTATGGATTATTAAAAGTTTCCCGACAAAATAAATGCTACCACAATTTATTAAAAATTTTATATAAGGTGATCTATCCTTTAAAATTCGATAGATATAAAGCAATCTTGATACTAATCAAATCCAATTTATAGGGTATACTCAATAAAATTTCCAATCTTGTTTTTTTTTATGTTGAGGAGGTAAATTTGGATCATGAAATTCATATCCACACATTGGACATTGGACTTTTTGCATTTTTGAATCAAGATCCGAAGCTTTAAAACTGAACCCACAAACTGGGCAAATTCTTAGTAAGTTTTTATTGAAATCTTCCATTTTAAATTTCCTCACTCTTCGGAATAGGTTTTTTTGGGATGAGGAGTGCAATTATTAAATCATTTACATTGCACCCTGTCGGTCCTGTAATGAGTTCACCATTTAAAAGTTTGAAAAAAGAATTTGAATCATTCGAATCAAGATATTTCTTAGAATTAACATTCATTTGGACCATTCTTCTTAGTATAGAATAATCAATTATTGCCCCCATTGCTTCACTGTTTCCTTCGATACCATCTAAGTTGGCTCCAATAATTAGAAAATTAAAATTCAAATCGTTTCCTTTTATTTGTGAGAGAAAACTCAGTAACATCTCTTGATTCCTTCCGCCTATGCCACTACCTTTAATAGTAACCGTCAATTCACCAGTTCCGACTAGAGCTAATTTGGAAGATTCGTCTAGAGTGCTAAATTCTTGAGATAAGATATTAGGGAAAGACTTACCAAACTCTCGAGCTTCACCCTTTATTTCATTAGAAAAATATTTTGTTGAAAAATTCTCTTGCTGTAAATAAGAAATTGCTTCTTCAGCACCAGATTTTACACTTCCTATTAAATAATTATGAACGTTTTTGAAACAATCATCATCAACTTTGGGAGTTTCTAAAGTTTTATCACTAGTCCCTTTTGTTAAATATTGCCTTGCTGATTCGGGTATTTTCTTATATATCTTATATTTTTCTAATATCGCTATAGCATCAGTAAACGTCGTTTGATCAGGCACAGTAGGTCCTGACGCAATGGAAGCTAGATCGTTTCCAACTACGTCTGATATGATAATGGATATCAGTGTTGCACCACTAACCCTATTTATCGTTTTAGCAAGATTTCCTCCTTTGAAATGCGATAAATGCTTTCGAATTGTGTTTATCTCTTGTATTGAAGCTCCAGAGGCTAAAAGTAAGGAATTAACAACTTGAAGATCATCTAATTTAACACTAGGAATTGGTAAGGGCAACAAAGCAGATCCTCCCCCGGAAATTAAACATACGACTAGATCATCTTTTTTTGTCCGCTTGATTATATCTATCATTGATTTTGTGCCATTCATGCCCCCCTCATCAGGAATGGGGTGGGCCGCATAGTTGATCTTGATAGGACTCCCTTGAAATGCTTCATGCTTTATTGAACCCTTTGGGACGTTTATTATCCCTTCAAGTTGAATGCTCGAATATTCTGATAAGATCTCCTCAAGGGTTAACGCCATTTCTCCCGTTGCCTTTCCTCCACCAATAATAATGACATTTTTAAATTTTCTAAGATCGAAAGAATCTTTTTGAATACAAAGGGTATTTTCTTCAATTTTAATTGACTTTTTTACCAAAATCTTAGGTCTTACCGCATGGATAGCTTTTTCAAGCGCATTTATTGCAGTCTCTCTTAAGTGCAATTGATCCTTACTCAATTCTTTTATAAGAAGCGTAGAAGTATTTGTTACATACAAAATAAACACATCACGAAGTAGATGATAAGGAATTATGATTAAAGAATCTACAAGTTAATATATACGTCAGTCCTTTTATCTTTATTATTTTATCCCTACCAAATTCTTTTGTTATTATGCCTTTTCAACTCCATTTATATCTTGATGTGATTAAATTTATTTATAATTGAATGATTTAACTTTTAAACTCAAATTCATAATAAAAATTAAACGATAAGTCACAGTGAAATGAAAATGTCTAATTCTTCTTATGATATTGCCATTATAGGTGCGGGACCTGGAGGTTATCACGCCGCAATTAGAGCAGCACAGTACGGGGCTAAAGTTGCATTAATTGAGAAGGAAAAATTAGGGGGAACATGTCTAAATCGTGGTTGTATCCCTACTAAAGCCCTATATGCTTCCGTACATGCTATAGAGCGACTAAAAAGCTTTGATGATTTAGGAATTGAAATAAAGGAATATGCTCTTAATTTTAAAAAGGCTGTTCAACGAAAAAATCGTGTTGTTGAAGAATTAGTCGATGGAATTGCAAAATTGGAATCTGCCTGGAAGAATGATGTGTTTTTTGGGTATGGTAAAATAACTGGGGGAGATATTACTTCCGGGTTCGAAGTTTCAATTGAGGGGACAGAGAATAAAAC
>JAEOTL010000517.1 GCA_016839845.1 Promethearchaeota archaeon | reverse complement strand
CTGCAATTTCGTGAAATCATGGTTTCACGATCTGTTTCAATCTTTCCTATGTATGAAATGATTTCAAATAATCTGTAATATTTAACATTAATATGCAGGATAATGAAAAAAGAATCGCTGAGTTTAAGATTCCCTCTATTGACAGTTTAAAATGGGGTATTATTCAGACAATAAAAGTTTATCTTATGAAGATTTCTCCTAATGAGGCAGAAACTCTAGTAGAAACCTTTACTAAGAAATATGAAAGTTTACTTCAAGCTCATGATCAAGAATATAAGACAGATCTCTCGCGATTTTACCGGTTAGTAATGGAATTCAAACCTGCCTTAGCATCTGTTATGCAACCCGGAAAGGAATTTGATGAAATTTGTGATATCGCAGTTATGCAATTTAATGTCACTTTAGATAGAATTAGAAGGCAAATCAATGAAGAAAAAGGGAGCATCCAACAAAAAGGACCAGTTTTACCAGGGAGTAACCCAAAAATCAATCTGAAATATTTTTGTACAGTGTGTAAGCAAGAATTTGAAATTCCACCAGATGTGAAAACGAAATTATTAAATTCTTCTGAGAAAATGGAATTGCCTAAACATCATGATAGAGAGATGGAGATCAGAATTAAAAGACCCCCAAAAGAAGAACCTATAATGAAAAGTGAGAGCGAGGAAAAAAAAATAGAAATTTATTCGGCTGAACTTTTAATGGGGCATTTAGATTCCGCTGAATCTAAAGTTGAATATTTGAACATATTAAGTGTTGGAATTGACGTTGGATCTTCAACTTCTCATCTTGTTTTCTCACGTCTTACCCTTAGAAGGGAAACTAGCTTATTTAACATGTCAAATCGATTTATTCTTGTTAATAGGGAACTCATATATGAAGGTAATATTATATTAACTCCCTTAATTGACCGATATACCATCGACATCGAAGCAATTATCAAATTCTGTGAAGAAGAATATGAAAAAGCAGGTATTACACCTGAAATGGTTGATACAGGGGCAGTAATTGTAACTGGTGAAACCGCTAAAAAGCAAAACGCTGCAGAAATAGTTAGACGATTATCTTCTAAATCGGGGAAATTCGTTAGTGCTTCTACCGGACCCAATTTTGAATCTCTTCTCGGGGCAATGGGGAGCGGTATCGTTGATCTATCGCGCGAGAAGCAAAACACCATATTAAATGTCGATATAGGTGGAGGTACTAGTAATCTAGCAATCTCATCAAGAGGAAATGTCTTGAGCACTTCATGCATCAACGTGGGAGGTAGATTACTCGGAATTGATGAAAATTTCAAGATCTGGAGAATTGATGAACCTAGTGAAGTTGTCATGAAAGAGCTAAATATGAATTATATGATAGGTAATATCATTCCAGAAGAGGATGTGAAAACAATAGCTCAGGAATATGCTAAAGCATTAATTGAGGTCATGAAAGGTCCCGCAACAAGTAATATAGCAAAAAAATTGATATTGGCTGAAGATTTAGATTTTTCCATCCCGATTGATGCAGTGTCTTTTTCAGGCGGTGTTGCGGAGATGATTTTTGATAAAAATGATGGGAAAACCTATAACGATATTGGTATGTATCTTGCTGAAGAAATTATGAATCTTGTGAGTGAGTTGAATGTACCCTTAATTGAACCAGAATATAAAATCAGAGCAACAGTGATCGGAGCAGGAGCCTTTTCTCTTTCTGTATCAGGTTCAACTTGTTATTATGATGAAAATATTAAACTCCCTCTTGAAAATGTTCCTGTTGTTCCCGTTAATATGGATATGAAAGAGTTTTCTGGAAACCCGAAAATTCTCAAAACTGAAATTGACCAAGCTCTAAATAATTTTGATATGAAAGAAGGAGAGGACATATATGCGTTATATTTTAAGGATTTGTTAAATCGACGAGATTTGTCAGTTTTTGCTAGGGAAATTGAGTCAGCACTCCCAAATTCTGCTGCAAATGAAAAGATGATTCTTATAATCTTGAGATTTGATGGTGGTAAAATACTGGGAATTACACTCAAACGTGAGACATCCATCAAAAATAATATATTTTGCCTTGATGAATTGGAGCTTGAAGCGGGAGACTGGATTGATATTGGTGCCCCGCTCAGCTCTGGTGAAGCATTCCCAATTACTATTAAGAGTTTAGTCTTTAATAAAGGTGATGATTCATCGTGACATCAAAGTATTATTATTGAAACCGTAGAGTTTGGGAAATGCCAAAAACTTTTATAAAAACCTAAATTCCTAAAAGGTGATTCCATTCATATAGTATGATAAAATATGTCTGACTTACGACATGAAGATCTTATCCAAGCTGAACGACTTATTTATGAAAATAAATTTAAGGAAGCACTCCAAATCGTTGAGAATTTCGAGAAAAGAGAATCTCATAACTCCCTTGATCAATTATGGACACTTCTTCTAAAAGGTCGAATATATACTTTTACTGGCAAATTTCTTGATGCAGTTGATATCGGTAAAATTGCCTTCAAATTAGCCAAAAAGCATGATTTTATTTTGGAATCCATTTACGCACGTATTCTAGAAGCACATATTATATATTCTCCAAAAGATTTTAGTGGAGCACCAAGAAGTATGAGATTACTTGCTAAATGTGAAAAACTTATTGATACCTACGATATTAAATCTTCTTTGGATGTTATTGGTATTAAAGGGACCGTATATTCGATGATGGCATGGTACTTTATGGCCACAGGTGAGGAGAAGAGAGCATTAGAATTAGTAGAGAAGGCTTTGCATTTTAGGAAGAAATTAGGGAATAAAAATCTAATAGCAAGCTGTTATCGACTTTATGGGGAGGTTTATTTGCGTAACGGAGAGTTAGATACAGCACTTGAGTATGCACTTCGAAGTTTAGGTATTAATGAAGGAATAGATTTAGAAGGAGGTATCTCTTCAAGTTCTTTTTTAATTGGGAACATATACGCTAATAAGGGAGACCTAAACCAAGCCTTAAATTATCTTAACAGAAGTTTATCTTTCAAGGAAATAAGAGAAGTTTCCAAATACCAGATTCTAGAAAGTTTATCAGTGGTTTATTTTAGAAAGAATGAATTAAATAAAAGTTTGGAGTATATTAACCAAGCAAAAAAGATTGCCCAGAAACAGAATTTTGATATCTTACTAGTCCGTTGTTCTTATCAACTAGGATATCTATACCATTTAAAGGGAGAACACGATCTAGCAATAGAAGTACTTGAATCTAGTTTAATTATAGCACCTCAAGTTAAATTCGAAATAATTACTCCGTTAGTACTTCTTATATTGGTAAATCTTGATAAGGGAACTCGGGAGCAAGCACAGAAGTATCTAAAAGATTTAGAATCGTTTGCTAATTTTCGGAGTATGAGATTCGCTAAAATAGGTTTCCAGCTAGCCAAGGCTATGATGCTTAAAACCAGTGGTCGAACGCGTAACCGTGCAGAAGCAGAATTACTTTTCAAAAGCATTTTAGAAGAAACCAATAAAATAGAGTATCAATTTCAATCAGGTTCTACCGCTGATATGAAAATGCTTTCATTAGCTAATCTCTGTGATCTCTATCTTGAGGATTTGTCTTTGTCTAATGATTTGGAGATTTTAGAAGATATTAATCCATTACTCACACAAATGATTAAACTTGCTGATGAGAAACATTCGGCAATTTATTTAGCAGAAACTAAATTGCTACAGTCAAAACTTGCACTAATTCAGTTGAAAACCACTGAAGCTGAAAAAATATTGGTCGAAGCGCAACGTATTGCAGAAACCCATGAATTTGATCTATTAGCTGCCAAAATTTCTACAGACCACGACAAACTTTTAACACAATTAGATGTTTGGAATGATTTTAAAGAAAGGGATGCACCAGTTTCAGAACGAGTAAAACTTGCTTCCTTCGAGGGGATTATTGATCGTATACAACAAAAACGTAGAGTAGAATCTATTGAGGTGGTTGATGAAGAATCAACACTTCTCTTAATTATAGGCGAAGGTGGGACTCTTATTTTCTCATGTCCATTTACTGATGATTGGGTGCGAGATGAAGATCTTTTTAGCAGTTTTTTATCAGCGTTCACCTCGTTTAGTGATGAATTTTTCTCTGAAGAACTTGATAGGGTAAAGTTCGGACAATACACTGTACTTATGGAGTCTGTGGGGGCTTTTACAGTGTGTTATTTGTATAAGGGTCAAACATATCCTGCAAAACAAAAATTAACTAAATTTACAGAGAGGTTACAAACTGCTACAGATATATGGCAAATTATAGAGAAATATTATCGAACTAGCCGTGTTCTTGAATTGAAGGATAGTCAACCTCTAGAATCTCTTATAGATGAGATTTTTATCAGTAAAATTACTGGGGATTGAAAAGTCTAACTGTTTTTTGCTGACTTTCTATGTTAATAGTAAATTTTTTCTGTAATTACTTTCCCCTTGACAGAAAATTCTAGTCCTTCTGATTCTAACAGTTTCCGTTTCATTTCAATCCCACCCTGATATCCACCAAGTTCTCCACTTGATTTTATTGCTCTATGGCAGGGAATTATAATCGGGAAAGGATTTCTGGCAAGGGTATTTCCAACGGCTCTAGCACCATTTGGAATGCCAATTTTTACAGCAATCCTCTTGTAAGTGCTAATCCACCCTCTAGGGATACCAAATTCTGCTAACAGCACCTTTTTTTGAATTTCAGTACATCCATCAAAATTACATATCCTTAAGTCGAATTTTATATCTTCTCCTTTAAAGAAGAGTTGAATTTTCTTCCCAAGTGAAGAAATTGCTGAAGATGATTTTGACTTGATTCCTTTTATAGATAATGTAGCTTTAACTTCAGATATGGATTCAGGATCACTAAGATAGATACGGTGTATGTCTAATTCTGACTCTGAATCTTTCCACACTATAGTAAAAGAGTCGAAAAGGGATGGAAAAGTAGTATAAAATAGTTTAGTCATGCTTAGGTTTTATAAGGCATATAATTACAATAAAATTGAAAGGAAAATTAATCTAGACCGACTATATCTAATGGAGCTCGAGGGGGAGTGTGATGATACCTGACTGCGGGATACCCAATTGTCAAAACACCTTGAATTGGACCCTTTAATCCAATAACTTTCATCATCTCCTTATTCATTGCCAGCCCGTGAGCCATTCCAATCCAGCACGTTGCTAACCCAAGCGTATGAGCAGCAAGTTGGCCATAAGTTAGTACGATACCCGCATCTACCTGTGGCATCGAAGTATTCGGGGTTGAGGCAAGAAATATAACTGCTGGAGCTTTATGAAAAATCGGATCTCTATCAATAGATTCAAAGTGCTTTAGGGCTGCTTCTGCAGAGGGCCATCCAATATAGGGATACACGATTTTTATTGATTCCCGACTTAATTTTTTAATTATTGCAGAATCGGATATCACTGAAAATTTCCAAGCTCTACGATTATCAGCACTTGAAGCATAACGCATAGCTTCAAATACCTTTTCTAGTACTTCTTTAGGGATTTCCTTAGCTTTATATTGACGCACGGATCTCTTGGCTTTTAAAAGTTGCATTAGGTTATCATATGAGACGTTTTCTTTATAATCTTCTACACCGGGATAAGATTCCACATCATATTCCCAGTCTCCCTCCCACAGGATTGCCCGATCTTTACAGATAGCCACACACTTTCCACAGAAATTACAGCGATTCATTGGATCAGCGATACGTACTACATTCCCAGTAGAGTCTTCTTGAAAAAGGCCTCTAGTGCAATCAGTTATGCATCTTTTACAGACAGAGCATTTATCTTGATCAATTCCAACTATAGACATAAAAATTAGACAGTTCTAAACGATTTAAACTTTTTCTTATAGTTTTATAAAACGATTGATGATCTGGGAGATGGAAATTTACTCGGATTGAGCTCTATAATAATTCAATATTAAAAAAAAAGAGAATTTGATATTCCTAGACTTTCGGAGGATTTTTCTTCGCCCAGACGAGATATTTCTTAGCGCACACTTCGTAATTCTCGTATAATCTCGCCATTCCAAAATCTTTTCGCATACCTTGAGCTATAGGTCCTATTTTATCCCAAAACATATCGCCATATAGATCAAAAATTAGATCTTCACTAAGAAGCTCTCTGTTGATAAGAGTACCAATAAGTTCTCCATATGTAGCAAAACTCTGGAAGTTTCTGTAACCTTCGCTTCCCCTTGGATGCTGTGCTTTAAATTCATCATAATCCTTTATGTTAAGTTCCTCAAAGACCCACCTTGTTGCTTTCCTGTAGTTTTCATCTGCTGTGGCAATTTCCATTATTTTGAGAAATATTTTAGCATCATCTTTAGTTGGTTTTGACATTGAAGTCACCATTTTAAGGATATGAAATATGTTTATTTAAATTTTAAGAATTTTGAGTTTTTTCAGTAGAGATTTAACAAATTAATAATTTAAAATATTAATAGTACATAAAAGGGGAAGACATTTTATGAGACCACATCATAAATTAGCTATAGAGAAATTAGTTGAAAGTATTAAACAAGACGAGAGATTTTTAGCCTTGATAATAGGGGGGTCGGTCGCAAAAGGTATGGAGCGAGAAGATTCTGACATTGATGTCACTCTTGTTGCTACTGATGAAGAATTTGAGAAACGAAAAAAGCGGAGTACGTATCTTTATTATGAGACAAAGTTTTGCGATTATCCAGGAGGTTATATAGATGGAAAGGTTGTAAACATTGAGTTTTTAAAGACAGTAGCAGAAAGAGGGAGTGAAACCGCCAGGGATGCGTTTAGGGAATCTTGGATCGCATACTCAAAAATCCCCGAACTTGAGGATCTGCTCAAAAGGATTCCAGTATTTCAAAAAGAAGAAAAAGAAGAAAAGATCGCAAAATTCCTCGCACAATTTGAAACCGCTAATTGGATGATTACAGAAGCAGAGAGAAGAAATGATGAATATTTATTAACCAGAGCGGTAACTGATCTTATCTTATTCGGGGGACGACTTATCCTTGAGCACAATGAAATCTTGTATCCTTTTCACAAATTATTTATGCAAACTTTAGAAAAAGCACCTGATAAGCCTGAAAACCTCATGCGGTTAATAAACACTCTTCTGAAGAAAAAAAATTCTGAAAATGCAAAAACTCTTTTTGATGCAATCAAGGGATTTAAAAAATGGCATTCCTCCGAGTTTTGGGCAATAAGATTCTTGATCGATTCTGAATGGGCTTGGATTGATGGGAAACCATACGTAGGAGATTTATAATAGAAATTTGATTTATTCAGTTCGATTCATTTTGATTTTCGGTGTTTAAAATAACTGAGAATGATCGGGAGCATAGCTACGATTTGCATAATAATTGTTAGAAAAAAAAGAACTGGGATTAACTCATGGAGTGGGTAACATGTTGCATAAGTAGGAAAACAGAATCTCGGGTATACTCCTTTTGCCTCAAAAACTTCTCGACTTAGAGCATGTATAAAATGTATAACAATAAAAAATCCAAGGACACCAATTGCTAAGATAACCTGACTTATAAGCATTTTAAGTGGGATTTTAATTTGGGTTGATTTCTCAAAAGTTTTTTCTAATGAATCGAATTTTTTAAAAATGATCTTCTGACTCATATTGCTAAGATCCTTTGAGGAAAGTAATGGAGAAGAATGTGCTATTAAAGGATTTGCTCGTGGATAATAAATGATATCTTTTGACATGAAAAGTTCATTATCGACTTCTACTCCAAGAGATAAGCTAGTTATACAATAAAAACTGTCAAAAATGCCTTCTTTTGTTGTTAAGGATGTTTCAATGTAGTATAAATTAAATTTGCGAACAATAGTGTTAATTTCATTTGGAGAAACTACAATTTTTTTGACCGACTCTTTATTCCCTACAAGAAGAATAGGGATTTCTGGATCGATGTTATTTTTAATGATCTCAATCCAACTAAGTAACTTGTTAAATGATGGTCGATTTGTTAAGTCAAAAAATAACATAACGCCATTAGTTCCTCTCAAATAACGAGAATGCAACCTCCTAAATCGCTCTCGTTCCTTAAGATCCCATATCCAAATAATGCACTCTTGTTCACCCTTTTCTATTTCTAATGTTATGCTACCTTTGTAAAAAGCAACCCCTAATCCTGAATCTGATTCTTTTAGAAATTGGTTTGTGGTGAATAAATTAATAAACTTATCTTTACCAATTCCTTCATCGCCTAATATGGATATTTTAAATAATAGAGGACTCTCCACTTTTGTCGTCATAATCATATTACTCTTATATTATTTACATCCTAAGTTATAATCTTTATTTAGACATGGGTTAAAGGTAGATCCCTACTTAATTACCTCCTATATCTTTTAATATAACTAATAATAATCAATGCAACAAAAGCTATCTGTAAACCAATTGTTATGAATAAAATCGAATCTGTTAAATCATCTTCTGATTTATAAAGGTAATCAGCTATAATAAATAAGAAAAGTGAAAGAACAGAAAGAATAATTTCAGCCTTAACCAAGTTAGTCGAGAGTTCTAGTTTCATCGATTTTTTAATTTTGTTTTCTAGTAAATCAATTCTCTCAAATATAGCCTTATGCCCTAATTTACTAAGATCATGAGAGGTCAAAGTTTCAGATATAGAAATTGGTTTAAATAAACTTGAGGACGGATAATAAATAATGTCCTTTGTCAAAAAGAGCTCACTATTAACATCAATTCCGAGTGACAAGCTGGTGATGCAATAAAAACTATCGAAGACACCTTCTCTTTTAGCCAAGGAAGTTTCTATATAATATAAATTAAACTTTCGAATTAACCTGTTAATCTCTGTAGGTGAAACCACGAAATTTTTAGAATCCTCTGTATTTCCGATAAGGAGTATTGGAATGTTAGGTTCTATATTTTCTCTAATAATATCGATCCAACTTGCTAAATTTTCAAAAGATTTACGATTTGTCAAGTCAAAAAACAACATAATGCCATGAGTATCTTCTAAATAACGAGAATATGCACTTTTAAACCGTTTCTTTTCTTTAAGATCCCAAATCCAAATGCTAGAATCCTGCTCACCCTCTTCTACGTCAATAGAAATGTTGCCCTTATAAGAAATTACGCCTGATTCAGTATCTGCTTCTTCTAGAAATTGGCTCTTGACAAATGAGGTAACAAATTTTTCTTTACCAATTCCCTCATCGCCTACAATGGAAATCTTAAAATGTAAAGGGCTTTCAGGCTTCGTACTCATATTTTTATTACTTTTTTATACTTCTTTAACCTAGCTAATAATCCATTTTCGGTTACTAGTAATTTTTACATTTTAGTATATTTATTCTTTATGTTCTTAATGAAAACCATACTCTTAACTCTTAAATATAAAAATTCTATATGGCGAGCTTTTGAAGATTTTCATACGACACATCAAAGCATATTATTAACGGAAAATATTCAACTTGAATCCCTAATAACAGAAATCTTTGTTAAGAAAAACACTGAAGTCTCAACTCCACTATAGGCTCCAATTGTAGTACAAAGGCTTTTAAGGAAACTCTTCTTCCGTAAATTTAGATCCAATTATTATTCAGTGAAATAGAATGCCCGATCTTAGGCCTGAGGAGTTAATCCTTGCAGAAGAACTTATATATAATGGGAAACCAGATAAGGCTCTTGAAATAGTTGTACACTTTAAAAAAAAAAGCGGAATCACTCCTAAGGAACAATTATGGGTGCTTCTGTTAAGAGGTTGGGTGCATGTTTTTAAAGAACAAAATAAAGAAGCAGCAGAAGTGGGGAAACAGGCGTACAAATCGAGTAAACTATTAGAAATGGTTTCTGAGTCTGCTGAAGCCCTTATTCTAAAATCATATGTCGAAGACCAGAATAAAGCTCTTGAACTTCTTTCTAAAGCCGAAGTATTACTTAGGTCTCTCCCAAAGAAAACAAATCTTTACAAAATAACTACATTAGAAATAGAGCTTATATTAAAACAAGCGTGGTCTTATTTAGGTAAGAGGGAATTTAATATTGCTTTAAAATTAGCATTGAAAAGTTTGGGACTAACTGAAAAAATTGAGCAAAATATTAATATTGCATACACTTTCCTTTTGCTAAATTCAATTTATACCTGGAAAGGTGAACAACAAACCTCCATAGATTATGGCATGAAAAGTTTAACGATTATGGAAGAATTGGGGTTTCAAATAGGGATAGCATTAAGTCTAGCGCATTTAGCAACTTCCCATATCAGTAAAGGAGAATATATCAAAGCGTTGGAACTCTGTGAAAAAAGTTTTACCATCCGTGAGATCAGTAAACGAACGAAAGTGGGTATATTGCATTCGCTTAGTCATATTAACATACAGAAAGGAGAATTGGATTTAGCTTTAGATAATCTAACTCAAGCGGTTCAGCTAGCAGAGGAAATATCATCTGATCTTCTGTTAAAATCTCTCTTAGTTGTCATAGGGGGCATACAAATAATCAAAGGTAATTATGATCAAGCCATTAAGCATTTTGAACGCTGCTTGATGGTTTCACAAAAAACAGGAACACTTCTTCAAAGCTATTATGCTAATTATTTCCTGTTTATTTCGTACTTTCTGAAGGATTCTAATAAACAAACACTCTATTATTTAGAAAATTTACGGGAACTCACAGATCAAACTCATGAACTACGTCCTTTTTATTTACTAGCGAAAGCCATAATGTTGAAAAAGAGTAGACTCTCCCGTGATCGAGCTGAAGCAGAAAGACTTTTAAAACAAATCGTTGAGGGAGATACTACAATTTTTGTGATAAATAGAGATGCGATGATTATCCTCTGTGATTATCTCTTTGAAGAGTTAGATGAATCCAATGATCCTGAGATAATAGACGAAATAACCCCATTGATCGAACGATTTCTTCAGAGCGCTAAAAATCAAAACTCAATTCAAGATTTGGCGGAAGCAACAATATTGCAAGCAAAATTAGCACTGATACGACTTGATATTAATGAGGCGAAACAATTATTAGTTCAAGCTCAATTTATTGCTGAATCGCATGGTCTTCAGTTGTTAGCGAGAAAAACATCAAGTGAACATGATAAATTATTGGATCAAATAGAAGAATGGCAAGCTCTTAAGAGGAGAAAAGCTAAAATATCGGATCGTATTAAATTTGCTTCCATTGATGATGTTATTAGTCGATTACAAGGGACTCGCGCTGTAGAACCTCCAGAATTAGTGGAAGAAGAACCTGTATTACTTTTAATCATAGCCGAGGGAGGAATCCCTGTATTTTCTAATCTTTTTACTGAAAAATTTTCAGTTGAAGATGGATTCATCAGTAACTTTCTCACTGCTTTTAATACTTTCAGTGAAACTGTCTTCTCTAAAGGACTTGATCGGGCTAAGTTTGGGGAGTATATATTGATAATGGATTCGATTGGCTCTTTCAAAGTGTGCTATTTATTCAAGGGGCAATCGTACGCTGCTAAACAAAAACTTATTCAGTTGGCTCATCGAGTACAAAATACGCCCTCTATATGGCGAACTTTTGAAGATTTTAATAAAACGCATCAAAGCATAGAATTAAAGGAAAATCCTCCCTTAGAATCCTTAATAACAGAAATCTTCATTAAGAAACGTCCTGAGATTTCGACTCTACCGTAAATCCTATGTGTAGCACAAAGGCTTTTAAGGAAATTCTTCTTCCATAAGTTTGATCCAATCTTTAATCAGTGAAATATAGTGCCCGATCTAAGACCCAAGGAGTTAATCCATGCAGAAGAACTTATATATAATGGGAAACCAGATAAAGCTTTTGAAATAGTTGTAAACTTTGAAAAAAATAGGGGAATTACTCCTAAAGAACAATTATGGGTGCTTTTATTAAAAGGTTGGATACTTAGTACTAAACAACAAGGAAAACAAACTGTAGAAATAGGGGAACTGGCCTATCAATTAAGTCAAAAGCTAGGAACTGTACCAGAATCTATAGATGCGCTTCTTCTAAAGGCACATATCGAAGATACTGATAAGTCCTTCAAACTTATTTCAAGAGCCAAAGAATTGTTTTACTCTCTTCCAGAAGAAATACTATATGCAGATAAAGATGACTTGTTACTAAACATTTTAATGCAAGAAGCAACGATTTACTTTTCAATGGGGGATTTAAATGCCTCTACAGAAAAAACCTTGAAAAGCCTGGAGCTAGCCGAAAAACTGGAACATAAGATAAGTAATGCATATCTTTTGATGCAATTACATCAAACATATCTCTGGAGAAGTGAACATGATGCATCTCTAGATTATGCCATGAAAAGTTTAAACCTTATGGAAGAAATGGGTTTTCAAATGGGGATAGCGTCAAGTTTATCGGCGATAGCAGCTGCTTTTTATCCTAAAGGGGAACTTAATAAGGTATTAGAATTCTGCCAAAAGAGTTTAAGTATCCAACAAATTAGCAAAAGAACAAAAGTAACTGCATTGCAATTTGTTGGCGTAAGTTATATCCATAAAGGTGAGTTGGACTTAGCTTTAGATAATTTATTAGGAGCACTTCGACTTGCAGAGGAAATTTCAAGTGATTCACAAATACTGGCTATTTTAAATGGGATCGGGAGTATCCAAGTAATGAAACGTAATTATGATCAAGCTACAATATCTTTTAATCGCTGCTTAACGCTTTCACATAAAACAGGTATTCTTATTCACAGCTTTTATGCTAATCATCACCTATTTTTTATAAACCTTGAAAAAGGGTTTGAGAAAAAGGCTGTCCACTACCTAGAAAACCTAAAGAAACTCACAGAGAAGACTCCACAACAGAATACAATGTATTTACATGCAAAAGCTCTTTTGTTGATAAAGAAGGGACGATCTAGGGATCGAGCTGAAGCAGAAAAATTACTAAAGGAAATTGTTGATGGCGCTGTTGAGGGAATTTCGTTACCGGGATTGTATATCGCATCGCTGGTTACTCTGTGTGATTTTCTATTGAAAGAATTAAATGAATCCAATGATCAAGAAATCTTAAAAGAATTAACCCCATTGATCCAAAGACTTCTTGAGAGTGCAGAAAATCAAAACTCATTTTGGTATCTAGCTGAGGGAAAGCTACTACAAGCTAAACTAGCATTGATTGGGATGAATATTGAACAGGCGAAGTTATTGCTGACACAAGCTCAAGATATTGCTGAAGGGAATGGTTTACAATTATTAGCAAGAGCTATCTCAAAGGAATATGATAATTTGCTGGAGCAAATAGAAGAATGGCAAGCTCTTAAGAGGAGAAAAGCTAAAATGTCGGATCGTATTAAATTGGCTTCCATTGATGACGTTATAGCCCGATTACAGGGAACACGTGCATTAAAACCCCCTGAATTAGTCGATGAAGAACCTGTATTGCTTTTAATTATAGCCGAGGGAGGAATCCCTGTATTTTCTAATCTTTTTACTGAAAAATTTTCAGTTGAAGATGGATTCATCAGTAACTTTCTCACTGCTTTTAATACTTT
>JAEOTL010000023.1 GCA_016839845.1 Promethearchaeota archaeon | reverse complement strand
GACTTGAGCTCCACCTTTATTTAATATATGTTTAACTAACTTTTTAAACGCTATTTCAACATTTTCTCCATATTTAGCACTTGTTTCGATAAACTCAGCTGCGTTAATCTCTCGAGATAATTCTTTCCCCTCTTCGGATGATACTTTAATTGAATCTTTTAAATCTAATTTGTTACCAATTAATAAATACACTCCATCGGGTTTGCCAAATTTTATAAAATCTTCAAGCCATTTTGATTTTATACTCTCATATGTTGAATTTCGTGTTTTATCATAAACAAATAATGCACCTGAACATCCTTGAAAAAACATTTTACGCGTTAATTCATATTTAGCTTGTCCAGCGATGTCCCACAAGAGAAGACGTATATCAGAGTTTATCTCTTCAATGTAGATATCTTTTGTAACGATATTGACCCCCAGTGTCGGTTGGTAATTCTCGCTAAATGAATCAGTGATATATTTATCTATTAAGGAAGTTTTCCCAACTGCTGGATCTCCTAAAAGTGCAAGTTTTAATGCCCATTCTTTCTTTTTATCTTCTCCCATAAATAATCGACCAATTTTTAAATGCTTAAGAGTGTTAAATCAAATTGAGGATCATTAGTACGATTTAATTTTTCATCAATTTCAAATATACTTACCTCTCCGGTAACCGAAACGATACTAGGTTTACTTAAATGCCCACCTATTATAGTATAATCTTTTCTACCTAAAGATACATGTAGGTGAATAATTGGTTCATCATCCTTATAGACAATATTTCCCATACATGTTATCAATTCAACATTTTCGTTAAATGTTTCTAACTTGTATTTTTTAGAATTAATTTCAAAAAATCCAATTGTAAATTTTTTCAATGCTCCAATACAGTTGATGATTCCAGATTTTATATTATGTTTTTTCACCATCTCTAAAATGGAATCCATTAAATCTTCTCCGGGTTCTACCTTTCCTATAATTATTCGATTACTTTTAGTTTCTATACTTCTCAATTAAACACCTTTAAATGGTATAAAGACTTTAATTTTCAATCTTTAAATTATTTAAAACCTTTTGGACTAATTTTTTGAAAGCTTCTTCTACATTATCTCCGTACTTAGCACTTGTTTCAATAAAATCACTCGCATTTATCTTCTCAGCAAGTTCTCTTCCCCTCTCAGAAGAAACTACTCTTGAATCTTCCAAATCACTTTTGTTTCCTATTAAAACATAAGCTAAATCTTGGTCACTAAACTCATTTAAATCTCTTAACCATTTTGATTCAATATTCTGAAATGAGGCATCTCTAGTGGTGTCATAGACAAAAAGAGCGCCTACAACTCCCTGAAAAAACATTTTTCGTGAAAGATCATATTTATCTTGTCCAGCAATATCCCAAACAACTAACCTGATTTGGGCATCTTCTTTGTCAATTTCTTTTACAACTATATTAACACCAAGAGTAGGTTTGTAATCTTCTTTAAAACGTTGGTGAGCATACATATCAATCAAGGACGTTTTACCAACCGCGGCATCACCTAATAAAACCAGTTTTAAAACGATAATATTATCTCCAGACATCGGTGCTTGATAAATCATTTCTAATATGTTATAGTTAAGATAGATTCATTTCTTTTATACTTGAGCTAAAGAAGAGATTTTTATGTCTTTGCTACAAATTAAAATTTCAGATAAATTATTTATATTGGACTTCTATAACCATAATTAGTAGAATAGAATGTATGAATGATTATGCCAGAGAAAGTTGAAATATCAGATGTAGAATTGATTTTATCGGAACCAGCTCAGGTTGATATGCAATGGGTTGGAAATGATGATTTAATTAATCAACTAAAAGCAGCATGGATGGTTGTCGATAAAGATGATTTACCTCTCAATCCTCGAATTCTTGGAAAGCCGGGAGTTGGTAAAACAACACTTGCTTATGCGGCTGGAAAAAGGTTAGGAAAAGATGTATATATGTTTCAATGTACTATGGATACACGCCCCGAAGATCTACTAATCAGTCCAGTGATTGCTTCAGATACAAAAATAGCATATGTTGCTAGCTCATTAGTGACTGCTATGATCAAAGGAGGAGTTTGTTTATTGGATGAGGGAAATAGAATGAGTGAAAAAAGTTGGGCTTCTTTAGCTCCCTTAATGGATAAGAGACGGTATGTTGAAAGTATAATCGCGGGTATAAGAATTTACGCGCATCCAGATTTTCGGTTATGTGTCACTATGAATGCTGATTCCAGCACCTATGAAATTCCGGAATATATTCAATCTCGTTTACAACCTAAAATTTATATAGAATTTCCAAATAAAATGGATGAACTAAAAATTTTAAAGTACAATTTACCATTTGCTTCAGAGGAAATCTTAGAATATTGTGTCAATTTCCTTCAAAATGCACATATACATGATGAACCTTATACTGTGAGAGATGGCATTAATATT
>JAEOTL010000516.1 GCA_016839845.1 Promethearchaeota archaeon | reverse complement strand
TAACTGAGGCTGCTAGAACATAAAAGGTCATCCCCAATGATTTTCTGTCTTTTTCTTCATAAAAATAGTACCCTATTAAGAAGAAAATCCACATTAACATCGAATTAGTGAATAAAAAGGGAGTGACCAGTAAAAAGAAGAATGGAAACAGTTTCTGATGGGGCCAGGGAACGATTTTTTGAACAATCCAGTATCCAGGGATTAAAAATAATAAATGAAGCGGAAAAAACCAATATGTACCAAGGTATTCTAAGAAAAAACCATTTGTAAGAACATAAAAAAGGCTATAAGTTAGTAAATCAGGTGGAAAGTAGTGATAGCGCCCTAATACTGATCCTGAAGGTAATTCATGGATAACTACATCCTCTTGATAAGGATTCTTACCTTTGAGAAATGCCTCGACGCCAGAAGTAATCGCATCATCTACATCAGTGTGAGTGTAAGCATAAGAGAGTAACAAAAAAAGGAACACAGAAATAATTATTCCAGTAATTAGATAAAAAGCTCTATCATTTTTCAAATAACTTCTAAAAAGTGAATGAATTCTCCCATTTTCCTCTTCGGTATGATAACTTATCCATAGAGTCCATAGAATTATAAAAATGAAGTTATAGAGGAGTGGGCCTAAACTGGTAAAAAGAATTTCTGAAAAATCCATTTTATTCATCATTATGCGTATTCTAAGGTTAACTTAAAATTTGCGGGTTCGTCTAAGAATGAAAAATGCTATTGATCCCAATTATATTTTTGGGAAATTAAAAATGGAACTGATTTGAAATCATAAGATGGTTACTCGAAGTGCTCAATTTCGCACGGTACAACTAAGAGAATTGACTAAATTATATGTTCTCCTGGAATATCAATTGTGGGAAAGCTTATCAATAAAATTAAGAGAATTAACACTTTCAAAACTCTCTCGTAAACTTAATATTAATTATAGCGTTTTACGTAGTATTCGTGATTTTCCTAATAAATCTATCTGTGTAAATAACTTAATAAAGCTCTCTCGAGAATTCGATATAGATTTCAAGAGAATAGAAAAATCAACTCGGGCTATACGATTTTCTCAAACAAGTGAACTAGAAAAAATCACTTTTCCATTTAATATGGATATATATTCTTGGCGCGCGATTTGCCATATCCTTGGTGATGGAACAATTGATAAACGCAGTTTATTTGGCTCTATAATCTGGACTCAAAATCCAAAGAATCAAGAAGAGATGCGTACCTTATTAGAGAAATTGAGCCGTCGTCCAAGCGGAAATAGTATAAGAGTTAACTATCCTAAAGGATTAGCATACATAATTATGGCTGCGATACCTAGGCTTTCTGTTGAAGATCTAAAAACCCCAAAATTTGTACAATTTGTAATTGATTTGCCTTCAAAGTATCTTGATTGGAAGATACAATTTCTTACTACCTTTCTTCTTGATGATGGCTGTATTAGTAGGGAAATTTCTTTTGTCCAAAAGAATAAAATCATTTTGATGAAAATAATGAAATTATGTGATCAACTTGCATATGATCACACACCTTATCCGCCTTATTTCAATAAAAAAAGTAGAGTTTACCGGTTTAGTCTATATCAAATAGGAGTCCTAAAATTCTATAATGATCTCAATAAAATAGCTTCTAAAGATTCATTATTAGGAATTTGGCATAAAACTAACGACCTCGAATCACTAGTAAACTCCTATGACCGTAAAAAGGGCTTTGCTCTTCACCGTGCTCGACTATTCTACATTGAACTTCTCAAAATACTTTGTGACGATCAGCTACATACTATCTCTGAACTCAAAAAAAATCCAAATTTGAAACCTTTTCTTCAAGGGGTGTACACTGACTATCTATTGTTTCGATTATATTATCTAAGAGATAAAGGATTAGTTAAACAAATTAAAAAAGGAAATAAACGATTTTCTTATTGGAAGATAGCCAGAATCACCAATCCTGAAAAATTTTTAACCAGATTTATAGCGAGATATGGGAAAAATTCGTGAAATAAGCTATAAAGATATTTATCAGATTCCCAAATGGTTTAGATCTGACAATGTTAGGTTGGAGTAATGGAAAAACAATCGCAGATCAAATTTGAGAAGGAAAAAATCTCTCTTCGAGAAGTTTTTGACAGAAAAACGCTTCTATTACTTGGATTTGCCGCTTTGGTTTTATTTCTCTATTTCGTATTAGAAGATATTAGCATAACAGAAATTTTGAAAATATTTCAAAGTGCAAATATGATTCTTCTCATTATTGGTGCCTTATTTACTTTTGTTGCAGTTTTATTGGATACAATGACTTGGAAGCTTTTATTAGGGATATCTTCAATCTATCCATCAGTAAAAACAACTTATCGTATTCAACTTTCATCATTCGCTTATGGATTGCTGATACCAAGTGCAGGAGCGGTGGAAGCAATTATGCGGATAGTTTTAGGTACCCAAGAGTTCGTAAATGAAGAAAAAAAGCGTAGTGCTACTAGTGGCGAAATTCTCTCAAGTGTAGTTGCTCATAAATTATGTGGATTACTTGCATTTATTCCAGTATCTGT
>JAEOTL010000013.1 GCA_016839845.1 Promethearchaeota archaeon | reverse complement strand
GCTTAGATATTGATAAAAACCGAAGTCCTCTCAAGGTAGGGGTATCGGGTGAGATTCACATCAGTTTGGAACCTTATGTGAACCTTGATATTAGGCGTAAATTAGGTGAAATGCAAATTGAAATTCACCAATCAATAAGTCTTTACGATTGGGTAGTCCACAAGTTTCACTTAAATTATCACAGAAAATGGTACGGACATCTTTCGCGGCCCTATTTACCCATGGACATTGGCGGAGAGGCGCAATGGGTGCTGGGAGAATACATAGATAAGGCTCAGGCAGGTTTTGACGGCTTTGTACACGAATATCCTTTCCTATGTATGCCAGAAGTAACTGCTCGAACGATTATTACTAATAAACTTAAGAAAATCTACGATCTCCCAATAATATACTTTTCATTTGACGAACAGAGCGGTATGGAAGGATTCCGAACTCGTTTGGAAGCATTTAGCGATTTAATGTATGCTCGTAGGAATAAAGAAATTCAAAGCAATGCAAAATTCGTATCGAATGGCAATAAAAAGATATATCCTCAATATGGAGATGTGTTTTATAACGAGTGTTATCAGATGATACAAAGTTCGGTATAATGGTGTGCAAATATGGAAGAAGTATCAGAAAAAGTAATAAAAGAAGAAAGTAAAAAGGACGCGTTCCTTGGAATTGACATCGGTAGCGTTAGCTGCAAGTTTGTCTTAATGGACACAGAGGGAAATTTACTTACAAGTGTATTTTTACGGAATAGAGGATCTCCTATCGATTCCGCAAAAGCAGGAATGGGAGAATTACGAGAGAAAATTAAAGAAAGTGAAAATCTACACGAATATGCGATCCGTTGCTGTGGCACCACGGGTTCAGCAAGATATCTAACAAAAGCAATAGTTGGAGCTGATCTCGCTAAAACCGAGATAATTGCTCATGCGGTCGCAGCCCAGACTATGTATCCTGACGTTAGAACAATACTGGAAATTGGTGGCCAGGATTCCAAAATAATCCTCTTACGGGATGGTATAATTGTAGATTTTGCCATGAATTCAGTATGCGCTGCTGGGACTGGGTCTTTTCTTGACCATCAGGCTGCGAGACTCGGAATTCCTATAGAGGAATTTGGTGATTACGCTGTAAAATCAAATAATCCGGTCAGCATCGCGGGTAGATGTACCGTATTCGCTGAGTCAGACATGATTCACAAACAAAACGCGGGTTATTCTAAAGCCGATATAATTGCGGGACTATGTGACTCGCTGGTTCGCAACTACATGAATAATGTAGGTAAAGGAAAAGATCTCGAAGAACCTATTGTTTTTCAGGGAGGAGTATCCTACAACAAAGGTATAATTGAAGCCTTCGAAAGGCACTTAAGTTGTAAAGTTATAGTACCAAAATATAATGTTCTTATGGGGGCTCTCGGTATGGCAATCTTAGTTAGGGATTATTATTTAGAACATGAGCATGAGACCTTATTTAGGGGACTTGAAGTATCCGATATTGAATTTACCACATCAGCGTTCAACTGTGGCGATTGTCCAAATAACTGCGAGATCGTTCAAGTAAAGATGCCCGAGTATGGAAATAAGATCATAGCTCGTTGGGGCTCCCGATGTGGAAAATGGGAACAATTAACTTAATTAAAGAATAGAGGAAAATGAAAAGATGTCAGATTTTTTCAATCAATTGAAACACTTAGGAGAAGAATTTATCGAAACCCTTAGACATAAAACAAAATTGAGTACTATTTTTGACCTCTATACGGAAAAGGTTATTCCCCGTTTTGTTTCAGAAAAAGATTTGAAAGAGTATTATGAAAAAAGAATGGAAGAAGTTAATGATTTTATTGATAAATTATAATAAAAGGTAATAAAAAATGAGTGAAAGTACAGAAAGTACGGAAATAAAGGAAGAAGGAGATAAATTAAATCCAAAAGTAATTGCTTTTGATATGCTTTATGGTGCTGTAAAAGGATTAAGTGGTTTATTCTTTAAGGCTTTCATGGATTTACAAATCGAAGGGCAAGATAATATTCCTTTAAGAGGAAAAGCGATTTTAACAACAATTACACCAAATATCATTAGAGATATGTTAATTATCGCTCAGGTATCTGGTCGAAAAATTCATTTCATGCTTGATCCTAAGTTAATGAAGCACCAAATAATGGGACCAGTTTTAAAAAGTTTGGGAATGATTCGAGGAACTGAAAGTAAGGAAGATACTGAACCTATCGAAAAAATATTTGAGATTTTAAACGAGAAAGGTGATCTTGTTGGAATGACTCCTGAAGCAAGGCATGATCATGAAGTTCAGGTGAAGTCTATGGCAGCAATTATTAAATTTGCAATAGCTGGAGATTCTCCAATTATCCCGATAGCTATTAGCACGCATAAAACCAAGATTTTAAATATGTTTACTGGTGATGGCATTAAAGTAAAGGTTGGATCACCCTTACGTGTCGAAAAAAGATTGAATCGAGAGAAACATCGTGCTGAACGCTATGAGTTAGCAGAAGATATAATAACTATTATTGAATCCCTTAAAGAGGTACCAGAAGTCGAAGAAAGTAATAATAACTAAATTTTGTTTTTTATTTAATTTTTATCTTGTTCATAGCTATACTACTTATATATAATTCATTGTTAGCAAATCTGTCTTTATAAATCACTCTCCATGTATTTAGCAAAAGTCTGAATGAAATGGGAATAATTATACCTAAATGCTTTATAATCTAAACAGTCTACTAAATTCATAAGAGATGATTTTTCAAATGAAGGTTAATAAAATTAGTTTAAATATAAAGGAAATAGTAATTGACGTTGTTTTGTGTCCAAAAACTAATTTATATTTGCAAAGTTTATACTGCCATCGATGTGGTTATTTTAATTTTGATGATAAGATTTCTATTAATTGTAACTACAAAAAACCCTTGGGAAACATTACAGATCACCAAAAAGATGAACTAATAAAAATATTCAGAGAGATTAAAAATAAAAGAGAAGATCCATTGCTACAATTGAGTGATGAAGAAAACCACACACCTGAAACAAATACAGAACTTCTTAGAGCAGAACTTTTACAAGCTTTAAAGAAGAAGAACGATTCTATTAAAATATAATTCTTTTTATAGAGATTTGAACATATTTAAACTATCTTAATTATTCCAATGTACAAAAATCTGAAATTTAAAAGCTTTACCTTTATATTCACCATCACTTATGGCGGAAAATTCAAATCCATTATGTTTATGCCAATAAACAGATGCTTTATTAAACAATGGTTTTTCTACAATAAAAGCAACTACAGGAGCATCTAATTTTAATAAGGCTTCTTGGAAAATAACAGTACCAACACCTTTACGTTTATATTCTGGAAAAATGCTCACTTGGTCTAAATAAGCGAATTCAATATCTTCATTAAGGAGTAAATCCTTGGATCTAACATTTTCAAAAGAAAGATTACCAACAACATCACGCACTTTTATAATATCATATTTTTTTCTATGAATACTTGCAAAACCGATAATTGTTCTTTTATTATTTTTCGCAACATAAATATCGACATCAGGATCTTCAATAAGTTTTTTATAATATTTTATGTCCACTTCCTTTCGCAAAAAACCTTCTTCTTCCAATTCTTTTCTTTGCTTTTTTGAGATTTCATCAATATCTCTAATTTCAATTAGATTTTGCTTAAGAGCATTCAGAATCCCTTGAGCATCTTCTATGGAGGCAACTCCAACTTCAATATTGATTTTTTCAGTCATATTTAATTAATTCCTTAAATTCAATTATTAACTTAATTATTTTTTAATTTACTCCTTGCCATCTTTTCCATTAATTTTTTTTTTAATTTCTACTTCATCCTTCTTAAAGGATTTGATAGGTCTTGACTGATCAATAGGTGTTTCGCATACCCAACAGGCATTCTCCAAATCTATCAGAGCTTTTACACAGTTTTCACAGTATATCGCATCACACTCACACATATAAATATAACCTAATACTCCTCCTTTACAGATCATACAGATTTTATTTTCTTTATGAACTGCAACTTTCTCCTCAACTATCGATCCAGTTAATTGTGAACGATTCTGGAGCATTCGCTCTATTTGCTCGTCAAATCGAACTAACTCTAGTCTTTCATTTAAGGGAGCATTATTTTCTTTTAAATTTTCCCATTTATGCATTTGGTTGAGAAATTCTTCTTTCTCGTTCGAAATTTTTGATGATAATAGAGTAAATCCCCATTTTTCAGCAATTTGTCTTGCTTGGGTAAAATAACGTTTAGATTCTTTTAAATTTAAAGTTAGCAGAGATAACCTAGCTTGTAATAAATACGTTTCAGCCATAATTAAATAGGAATGCATATGTTCAGATATTTCCAATAATTGGGAAATATATGGTTGTAGTTCATACAATATCTCCATATAACCAGTTATTTGAAGTTCTTTTAAAAGTAGATCGCATAAGTTAATAAGAGCCATAATCTTAGTTTCTGAAACACCAGGTTCCATAATTATAAGTTCTTTGAATATATCCTCAGCATCAGCTCGATTACGTGCTCTTAAGCTCATTTTCAATACTAAAGCTTTATTAAATAAGTATATGGAATTAGTACGTTTGGTTTTTTCTTTTTCATATATGTCTTTTAAGATTTGTAGATATCCTTCTGCTTGTT
>JAEOTL010000166.1 GCA_016839845.1 Promethearchaeota archaeon | reverse complement strand
GGTTTTAAAATTGGAACTCGTTTAGATTTTAACATGTATTCTTCTTCTCGGTTCTGTGAAAACTTCTGATGGGATATATAATGTTAAGATATAATAATTGTTCATTTAATTTACTTTTTCTTAAGTCCCATTTTAGAGAATCTATTTCAAGTGGATTCCACGAAAATTTCTTGATACAATTTTTTTCCAAGCTGAAAACTTCGATTATTGGTTTCTCTAACCCGTTCTGGCATGTTATTAAAGACTTGGTTGTAGTGCTCTTCTTTTATATCTATTTTCTCTCTATCAATAAGATATTGAGAAATAAATCCTAAAGAGAGTATGTTAGCAGCTTTAGTGACTTTATTCTCATCAGCTCGTTTGGTTATCGGTACTCTATGAAGGATACCTTTTTGAATAACTTCCTCAGCATTATCAACTGTGTTAGCATCAATAAATGACATTGTTTTTTCCCATATACATTCGCTTGCGCGATCAAATCCTTTCTGATCAATTGCAATAAAAATATCAGCATCTTTATCACAATATGGATAAGAAATAGGGTCGGAGCTAAGTATAACATCACAAAAAATGGGACCTCCACGAACGGAAGGTGTGTAATCGACTGTGAGTGTTGCATTGTAATTTGCAGCCATTGCAACTCGAACTAATACACTTCCAAGAAATTTGATACCTTGTCCGCCGCGACCAGAAAATCGCAGTTTTAATTTCATAAAAATCTCTAAAACTTAAGGGAACCTGAAGTTTATTGTTAAAAATAAATTTATAATCTTCAATAATTTTAAATACGAAAAAGCAGAAAATAATAAAACTATTATGATTCTAAAATATTTGTGGAGACTGATATTCTCCAAATACTTCTCGCAGTACATCACAAATTTCTTGTACAGTAGCATAAGTTTTAACGGTCTCAATCATAATCGGCATTATATTTTCAGAAGATTTAGCAACTTCTTTTAACTGATCTAATTTTTCTCTAACGAGGTTTTCATTGCGGACTTCCTTTAAATTATTTAGAGATTCAAGGATTCTTTTCTCAGATTCCTTATCATATTTGAACGTATCTATTTTATATTGGTCATCAGTGCAAAATAAATTTACTCCGATGACCTTTTTACTTCCATCATCAATCCGTTTTTGCATCAAGTAAGCATTATTTTGAATTTCTTTTTGAATAAAAGCATTCTCAATGGCAACAGGCATGCCACCCATTTTATCTATTTTATCGATATATCCCAAAGCTTTTTCCTCCAATTTATTTGTCAAATATTCAATATAATACGATCCACCTAATGGGTCAACTACATCGGTAACTCCTGTTTCATACGCAAGCACTTGTTGTGTTCTTAATGAAAGCCTAGCTGATTCTTCAGTAGGGAGAGCCAAAGCTTCATCAGCTCCACAGGTATGAAGAGATTGAGTCCCTCCTAATATCGCGGCTAATGATTGAACAGTAGCCCTAATAATATTAACTTGAGGTTGTTGAGCCGTCAGTGTGCTCCCGCAAGTATGTATGTGAAACCTTAATCTTAATGAGTTAGGATCTTTAGCATTAAAACGATCTTTCATGAATTTCGACCATAATCTTCTTGCTGCTCTTAATTTCGCGATTTCCTCAAAAAAATTATTATGAACGGTAAAGAAGAAAGATAATCTTGGGGCAAAATCATCAATATCAACACCTCTTTTGAGAACTTCTTCAACATATGAAATGCCATCAGCTAAAGTAAACGCTAATTCATGAACAGCGTTACTTCCAGCATCACGCATATGGTAACCACATATACTGATTGCATTAAATCTTGGCAAATTTTTAGAACAATATTCAATTACGTCGGCAGTTAATCGTAATGATGGTTTGGGGGGGAAAATATATGCACCTCTTGCTACATATTCTTTTAAGATATCATTTTGAAGTGTACCAGTTAACTGTTGTTGTTTAACACCATTTTTTTCGCCTATTGCGATATACATCGCTAATATTATTGATGTTGGTGCATTTATTGTCATACTGGTTGAAACTTTATCTAAAGCAATACCATCAAAAACCTTTTCGAAATCCTTCATTGAATTAACAGTGACCCCAATTCGTCCTACCTCGCCTAAACAAATTTTATTATCTGAATTATATCCCATTTGAGTAGGAAGATCAAAAGCTATTGAAAGCCCCTTTTGACCTTGAGATATTAGATACTTAAAGCGTTCATTAGTTTTACTCGCATCAGCAAAACCACTATACTGCCTCATAGTCCAAATTCTTCCCCTATACATATTTGGATATACACCCCTAGTGAAGGGTGGTGCCCCAGGGAATCCGAGATCCTCTAAATAATCAATATCTTCAATATCCTCTGGTCCATACACCTGTTTTAAAGGAATTCCTGAAGGAGTTTCAAATTTTTGCTCTCGCTCTCCTCTTTGCACAAATTTTGATAGATTTTTTTCTTCCCATTCAGACCTTTTCTTCTTAATTTTTTGAAGTTCTTCATCTGTAATCATAATTTTATTCTCCCTAAACCTTATTAAATTGGTTCGAATACATAAGAAAATACTTGTTTCCCGTCCAAATTCTCACAAATTTTTGAAAAGATAGGCTTTAATTCCATCCCTGTTTTTAAGTTTTCCTGAGTTGTTAGTTGACCAAGAGCCTTTACTCCATTTTCAAATTCGACAATTCCTAATGCATATGAAGTTTTGTCGCGATATTCAGCAGGGGGTGCTTTTAGGATTGTATAAGATAAAAGTTTGCATGTTCCTGAGGGTG
>JAEOTL010000070.1 GCA_016839845.1 Promethearchaeota archaeon | reverse complement strand
CTACTATTTCAGAGGATTTTGATGAATTAAATTCAGAGGAAAAATACACTGAAATGAAATCACCATCTCTAAGTATAGTTGGTGATGCCCCATGGTGGAACAGAACATTTACTTATAGAAGTCTTATCAATATTACAAATCCTTACGGTGCAGCCTTTACTGATTTTATAGCAAAAATTACATTTAATTATACTACTCTAGTATCACAGGGAAAAATGAATGAGAGTTTGAAAGATGTCAGAATCGTAGAAAATGGTAATTTAAAAAATTATTACATCGCAAAAGATTTTCCGGAAAAAGATTTTGCAACTGTTTGGTTTGAAACGGATATATCAGCTGGCCCAGATAAAACAGAATATGATACATACATGTATTACGGTTATGAAAATGCTAGTTTCGCTTCAAGTTACTTAATGGATTATAATCCAGATGGATTGATGTGGTTTAAATTTGAAGAGATTACTGCGAACAATGAAGTTATAGATTCTATGAATAATTATAACGCAACTGTATATGGTGGAGTTACTTTATCTACTGCTGATAAGAAGGTTGGCAACGCAGCTCTTGATTTTGATGGGAGTACTGGGTATTTGAGAATTCAAGATAAATATTATAATTCACCAAATATTCTTTCGGAACTTACTGTATGTGTCTTCTTTAAAACGGGATATTCATCTGGTTCTTATTCAAGTAATTGGGCTTTTTTTGATTATGACAGATCAGAATATTTCAATGTTTATATCAGACCTAACGATGGAACTTTAGGGTTTTCATCATCTGCTAAATTCTGGGATGAAAGCGATCCCGATACAGGATTCGATAGTGATCCCACTGATGATTATGATGATTTTCAAGGCACCACTGATTTAGTTGATGGTGCAAATCCAGAGTGGCATTTTGGTGCTGCTGTATATGATGGTAGTGATAAAATTTTATATTCTGATGGTGGTACTCCAGATGATTTTATAGAAGATAATAGAAATGTCAATGCTCACCAAGGATATGCAATTGGTGGGAGAAGAAATGCCAACCCAGCAACCAGATACGGAATTATTGGTGATGGTTCCGAGGCATCATCTTACCCTGGAGGTTCAAGAAATAATATTTATTATAATGGTTTAATTGACGAAATTAGATTTTTTGAAC
This sequence comes from Promethearchaeota archaeon, assembly GCA_016839845.1. The sequence goes on along the minus strand of JAEOTL010000070.1, from coordinate 2,788 downwards.
ATGCTCTTCCACAGAAGAGGATAGAATGGCTTGCTAAAAGATATATAAGCTTAGACACCAAGGTAAATGAAGAACAAGAAAAAAGAGCAAGTATAACGGTAATAGCAAAAGATATTGACGGGAGAGTTGTTCCAGGATTAGATGTGTATATGGTTAATAATACCATTCCTTCACATGAAAAATACAATGCAACCACGGATGATCTCGGTTATATTGATTTTCCGAACGTAGAACGTTCAAGATATATAATAACCGCTAATTATTCAATTAGTAATGGAACACACACATTTGAAAGAGTTGTGTTCAATAGTAGTGACTATAATATCGTTTATGATTTTTCTGGAGGTGACTTTTTTACCATTTATATTAACGTAAGTTTATGGAGCATAGATTTCGAAATTGAAGACTGGGATTACGATCCTATGGGTTATGGATATGTTTTAGTGTACAATAAATCGAATGATCTTGATCCGATAGCTAATCTTACATTGAATAAAGAATTCGGTACTACAACGTTCAGATGGATTAATATTTCAGATGATGCTAAGTATTATTACAAAGTCTATTATGATAATATAGACTATACTCCTCAGCATTCACTCATTAATAGTAGTGTAATAAATCGGGTGGACTACTTTAGTAAAAAATTAAAAACTATACAAACGATTAATGTAAATAAAACTAATATTGATGAAAGACCAGAGTATTTCCTTGTTCAGGAGAGGGTCTATGCAACTGGATCAGATTTAAATCATATCGGAAATACAAAAATCATCAATACAACTATTATCCTGAGTAATATGGATGACAGTTTAGATAGAATTGAAATTTACTCTATCGATGCCTACAATAATGAAACCTCAGCAATTTTTACTGAAGATTACTCAATAGAAAAAAGTACTACAATTAAGCTTGATGTTTCTGAATTTGGGGATGCCTATGGACTTTTAATCAGCGTTGCAGGAACAAATTCATCACAAGTTTGCGACGGAACCATTGATATAACCTACACAGAAACGTGTAATCAGTATATTCGAGTTAATATGTCTAAATTGGTAATTGAAGTCTATGATACAGAAGGTTTATGGGATCCCGAATGGGGAAGTGTTAGAGTGTATATAACTAATGGAACTTCTGGTGCTTCTATAACTATTTTGAAGACAAACGATCAAGGAATTGCTAAAGGTTATAAAAATTCAGACTTAGATTTCTGGTTCTTTACGAATACATTGTATAATTTTACTTTAGAATATGGAGGTGATTTTAGAGCTTTTAATGTATCTTCTGATCCATCTAATTATGATCCCTCTGGATTTATCACGTGGTACAATTACACTTTATATGGAAATGGTATTATTGAATTTCGAATACAAACTAGCATTGCTAATTTTCGTACTGAGTTTCAAGAAGAAACATGGGATACAACTGGAGAATGGGGGCAAGATTTTGTTTTTAGAGTTAGGTTTATGAGTACTTCTAATGCTGGCCAAGATTGGGAACCCGTTGAAGGCTTTGATTTTGTAGTTTGGGAAATAACTGATCTACTTGGTGATAATGTATATGATAATGGAGACATGATTTCGGAAGGAAACGGATATTTCAATTATACTATAAATTCAGGGTTTTTGGTTGGAGGAGAACAGTATTATTTTAAAGTATATGGCGAAAAAACAGGATATCAAAATCCTTCACCTATCCAACTTATTTTTGAAGTTGAAGCAAAATCTACAAGTTTAGGTGTTTATAATACCAGCGATCTAACAAGCTTAGGTAGCAATGTGACTCAATATTATGGTGAAACTATTAATTTAACTGTGTTATATCGTTCAGCTGGTTCATTATTAGAAGGTGCAATAATTTCCTATGATTGGCAGTTTATTGACAATCCAGTAGTTATAAGTGAAAACCCAGCAGGCTATTATTCATTTGCAATTAATACATCCATTGCTGACGTTGGTACATATCAAATTAGGATAAGTGCAACCAAAGAAAATTATTCTTCTTTCCAAAACTTCAGATTTGATGTTGTAATTGTTCATAGACCCACTTCTCTTAATGATGACACATCATTACATCATGTCTCAAAAATACTATGGGTTAGACAATCTTACAACTTTACATTCGAATACAAGGACATCTTATCTGATCCTGATGCAAACTTAATTGATTTAGAACAGGCTTATTATCAATGGTACGAAGTATCTACTAATGGATCAATTGTTGGTGCAATCAGCGATGAAATTAATTTAATAGAAGGTTTAAACTCCACATATGTTTTAGATTTCAATACCGATTCAAGAGAAGTTGGATCTTATGCAATTTTTGTAACAATGCAAAAGAATAACTATGAAGTAAGAACCGCATTGATAGATCTAACAATTCAAAAGAGAATTATAACTTGGGATTTAACAGCCACTAATTTAGTTCAAAATCAGATAAAAATTATCCAAGGTGAAGATGTGTCTCTCGAACTTGAATTAACCGATTTATCAGAACCTACAAATCCACAAAATATTTTAGGTGCAACAGTTATGTTAATACTTGGTTCACAAGAATATGAATTAACAGACGTTGATGGAGATGGTATTTATACATATACATTTACAACAAACAATATTGATACATTCTTTGCAGCAAAAGTGCTTACTGGGGAAATTAGTATTATAAGAGAAGATTATGTTTCAGAAGAAATTCCTATTACAATTGTTGTAGGGATGACTGAAATATTTCCAGGATTTCCAATGTTCTACTTTTTGATGATTGTAGGATCTGCTATAGCTATTGTGGG
>JAEOTL010000165.1 GCA_016839845.1 Promethearchaeota archaeon | reverse complement strand
CTCTGTCAGTGGATATTGAGATTACCATAATATTTCTCTTCTCAAATTCAGAAAAGTTTTGATTTAATTTAGTAAATTGCTGTTTTCAATAAAATCACCAAGCACCTCTAGAAAAGTCTAGAACAATACCCCGATATTCTTTATATAGCTCTTCACTATTGATTCTGTGTCCAAAAACATCTTTAGTATTTATTAATGGGGCGTTTATTCCTTCGGGTAATCCTTTTTCGGGATTTAAATTCTGTTCTCCTGTCATGATTGTCATAAAAGATTATAATATTTTAAACAAATCTCTAATTTTATATTGGATATTTATTTAATATTCATAATTCGAATCCTTGTACTCGAATATTGTATAGGAAATTTTATAAATTAAAAACAGTTATTTCTAGATAAGATGATACTTGAGGAAGTTCTTCCACATCCTCTAAGGGATGATCTTTACATTAATCAGATCGTTACCCCTCATAATGAGGTTAAAGAAAGCGACAAAAATATTATAAATCGGATTCTTTTAAAAGAAGTCGCACGGGAGAGTATTGAGATCCTTAATTAGATGTTATAGTTTTAATAAAAAAAAAAGATTTTTTAGTTTATTTTCTTGCAAATTAGTGGAACTACAAATGCTAAGATAAAAGCAACAAGAGCGTATCTAAAGAACCGGAAGTACACACTATCAATTTCCAATAAGTATTCAAAGGGCACGAATACTATAAGTAAAATTACGATACCTATAATAATATTGATTATTTTTTTCTTGGTTGACAGTTCTGAGGGTTCATACTTAACATATTCTTGTTCCATAAGATACCCCACTCCGAATCCTAGCAGTACTCCCCCCACAAGTCCAAACGCACCTTTATCTCTATAAAATGGTGAGGGTATATAACTGTCGGCCACCAGACCTAAACCAGTTTTAGGGAATAGCAAAGTTCCAATTAAAAGCACTGCAACAGAGACAATTACCGTTATAATTACTTTAGTTATAAAATTAAGTTTGTTGAACTGTTCGGATAATGGGGGTTCCAAGTATATGAATAAGAGTAAAAAACCAATTCCGAGTAATAACCCACCAATGACATCTTGCAAATCATGAACCCCAATGATCAATCTAGAAATTGCAACAAGAAAAATTACCACAGATAATATACAAGGTATGATTTGTACTTTTTTAACTCTTGAAGTATCTTTGAATCTGTACGCTACGTAACCCCAAAATCCCACTGATGTTTGGGAATGCCCCGAAGGAAATCCATAAGAGGGTTCAATGAATCCCCAATCTTCTGTGCCATCTATATTAATAGCTGGTCTTGAATCTCTGAATATTCCTTTAAATATAAAATTTAAATAGTGGGTAATCAACAGGCTCAAAGTTAGATTTTTCGCATATGATTTATTATACGCAAGGTATAAGATTGCTGCGATTATAATAAAAACAATCGGTTCACCGAGATACGTAATAATTTCGAAGACACTTTGCCCTGTATCACTATAGAATGCTTCATTTAGACCAGTATAATATAATATTATTCCGATAAGCAATGTAGCAATAAAAATAATTCCAATAGCTAACAGTCCTTTATTTGAGAGATTTTCTCTACTTTCAGACATTTTAGTTACCTAAATAGATTTCAGTAACCTTTCTAAGTGTTGTCTCTCCTAATAAAGATTATTGTTTGAGCAAGAAGAGGAAATTACATATTTGTAAGAAAAGCACTAAATCGACTATCAAAAATAAATTAGCATTATTCTATCTGGATGCTTTTATGTTTTTCATCGGTTTTCTTCAATCTTACTTCGAGAATTCCATTAGTATACCGAGCTTTTGCCACATCTGAATTAATTGTGGAAGTAAACTCAATCTCCTTATAATAATTTCTTTTGGCATCTTCCTTAGTGGAAATCGTTAAGCTATGACTCGTGGCTTTGAGTTCAATATCATTTCGATCTACACCGGGCATTTCAGTAATCACAACGATCTCGTCTTTTTCCTCACTTACTTCAGTTAAGGGCTCTCTTTTTGATTTTACAACAGGTTTTCCAGAATAAGGTTTAGGTTTAATATTACCGAATGAATCTATTGTAGGTTTCCCATCAGCACCTATACCAATATTAAAACCGTACATAATTGGAAAATCCACCCCGAATTTATCTCTATTCTTTTTAAATTCCCTCATAAGATCTTCCGAGGAAAGATTTCGAAATTCAGGAGGTAAATTCTTTGATAATTTTTCAAAAATTTCTTTAAAAAGCTGTCTAAATTGCTTGGAACTGAACAACTTGCTTGGATCTATAAAAGATTTATTAGGATCTGAAAAGAATTTTCCTAGGTCCTCAAAATTTTTCATAAAATCAAACTCGTCCTCATTATCCTCATCTTCATCCTCATCCTCATATCTATTACCTTTAGGCATGAAAATTCATCTCTCAATTGAATTCCTTAGTATTAAATAAATTTAATAAGCTAAATTTTTAATTAAATATTATAAAAGCTAGAACTAACTAGCTTTTATATTGGAGAAAATTGTCTGAATTAATAAATTTAATCCACATAAAAATTTACTTATCAATAATTAAAAATTGAAGAGGAAAGTATAATGTATTCGGAACTCTCAGATGACGATAAAGCTATGTATTTAGATGTATTGCGTGAAGCCCCAATAATGCCATTTTCGAATTTTGTATCAAGGGCAGATATAGAAGATCCTGTAGATGTGGCTCGCCCAAGGGCTTTCATTGATAGAGAAGTTTATAGATTAGTGCAACAAACCTCTAGAGATAGAGGTAGTAGACTTATTCCCATTTTAGGTAGTGCCGGATCTGGAAAAACTCATGCTTACCATTCATTTAAGGATAAAGAAAGAGAAAATAGAAAAAAAATTGAACAATCCCAAGAAGCCAGAGAAGTAGAAGTGGGTATTGTGCCTGTTGATTGGACAATTGTTTATGTTCCTAGCCCTCCTGCAAGTATACGGGTATTACTTCATGTATACACTTGCATGATTGAGGAGCTTGGAGCAGGCTTGTTAGATGTTGTCTCTGAGAAATTGGTAGCAAAATGGGGTGGTCAGAAAAAGGGGATCTTCCAAAAACCTAAACTCGATGAAGTGATTCAAGTAGGGATAAGAGAATTCCCGGGAGTGTTTGCTGATTGCGTAAAAGCATTAGTAACTTATCAGTTGGATAAAAATAAAAAGGCATTAGCAGAGAGATGGCTTCTCGGAGAGGATCTCGAAGATGAGGAGTTAAACGAATTGGGAATTAATTCCGTTGTTGAAGAGGATGATGTATGCTTAGCTCTTATTAAAATTATCACAGAAAATCTTGATGGTGTGCTTATCCTCTATTTTGACGAATTAGAAAGCCCATATCGAATGCTCGGAGCATTAGCTGAACAAAAATTGCTGGAGATTCTAAAAAGACTGTACAATGAAGTAAAGGGATTAGTGATTATTATCGCAGTTTTAAAAGAAATTTGGCCTCGGATTATTGAAATCGCAGATGCTCCATTACGTTCAAGGATGGAACCTGAGCAAGAATTGAAACCTTTTAGTCTTAACGATCTTAAAATATTTTTCTCAAAATCAATGGAATCTTTCTGGGAAGAAAACAATTTAAATCCCCCCCTCTATCCATTATTTCCCTTAAATGAAAAATTGATAGAAATGATTTTCGAGAAAACGAAAGGTAATCCCAGAAATTCAATTAAACTCTGCAGAAGGTTCATAGATAAGGTCGTGATGGAAGAAATGACTGTTGAAGAACTATTAGAAGCAGGTGCCGAAATTGTAGCTACTGCCAAACCTCCATCAGAAATTGAAGAAGAAGCTATTGATTTCTCAAAACCACGAGAAGTTATCAAGAAAACTATTGAAGATATATTAGCTGAAGAAGAATATTCAATTGAAGCAAATCCCCAATCTGTTGCTGGCGCTACATTAAAATGTATTACGATGGTTGGGGAAGACAAGGGGAAAAAATTTAGCACCCAGATGGAATTTAAGTTCATGATGGGGAAAAGATCCCAAACACTAGCTGCTTTGATTGAAGCAGAAGGACGTAAATGGGGTTTGGAGATTCCTTCCATTAAAACATTTGAAAGGAGCGCTGGAGTCGCAGGTTATTACGCTGCTAAAAGATTGAAAGATGCAATTGCAGAAAAGGCAATTGATTATGGAATCCTCATTGTACCTCAAGGAACTGGGGGCGCAAAATATGAAATGATTCTAAAAGATAATCCGGATATACACCGAGTCGAAATAAATAATGAAATTGGGGAAGATCTGATAAAGAATGCATTAAAATCTCCCACTCAGAAAGGATGGGAAATTGCTAAAGTCATATTCAAAGATATTGGGGACTTTGTCCCACCACCAGTTGAAGAAACTGATCCTGATGAAGATGTTAGCGATTAGATTAAATATTTGGTATTAGATCTTTTATTTTTTTATTCATACCTTCTAATTCCTTAGCTAATTGAGAGGATCTTTTTAGAAACTTTTTTAAATTAGTTAATGTGGTGATCTTTTCAACTTCTTCAAAGTTGTTTGAAATCGCAATTAATCTATCTACCGGTTCTTCTAGTATCTTGTATAAATCTAAATTGGAATCCTCTAACTCGTTGGTAACCTTTTCTACCTCTCTATAAATGCTTTCACGTTCCTTTATTAAATCTGGATACATACCCACTTGTTCACCTTTATGCTCCAGAAATGAAGCTATGCTTTCTTCTTGAATGAGAGCTGCTAACTCAGATGCTTTTAGAAAACTCTTCTTAGCTTTTCTATAGAGTTTATTTGACAATAGTTCTTCAGCTACTTTTACCTCTTCAGCAAGTTTTTCAGGAATTTCCTCACCAAGATCTATCAATTCTTTTGCTTCTTGGAGTTGATCATTGTCAAGCATTCCTTTAGTTCTCTCATTCAAAATTTCCTTAATAATCGTAGGTTCTTGGAGTTTTTGGATAAGATCTAGTATTGAATTTAGGGCTTCCTTAAGAAGATCATTCATCTTCTTTTTATCAGGAGAAAAGTTCTGAACTATTTTCTGTTCAATATCGTCAAAAATACTCTTTATTGAGAGAATATCTTCCCCCTCCTGCAAAATGAAACTTAGAAAAAGATTTTCTCTTTCAAGATCATCAGAATTTAGCTTGTTCGAATAAAAACGATTATTATCATTTACGATAGTTACATCTGAATATCCTTTTTTTACATGCTTTTCAGTAAAATCTTTCAAGATAGATGATGGGATCTTGTCACCTTGTTTTAAATAATATTCAGCTAGGATATTTGGTCCAAAAGATTGATCGATTTCATACAAAATAATTGCTCGGGGCATTTCCTTCGATCTCTGTTAATGTATTTCTAACATTTAATATTATTATAGAATTAATAAGATTATAAATTTTCTATTCGTTCTTATGAAATCTTAAAAGTTTTATTTCAATTAAATTCACGATGGTTGAAAATGACACTTATAGAGGATACGTATTGTGAGGCGTTTGAAGGTCTCTGTGTTCAACTAATGGTAACTGCTCAGGATGCTGCATTCTTGAATAGGGCAGCTAATGCATTTACTGCACTTCCATCAACTGTTTTTGGGGATGCTGAAGGAGGGATTGTTAGGTGGTTGAGTGAAGAAGAAACAATCGACGGAAGACTAGGTGCTGTTGTTCAGTTATGGGTGACTGGTACTGGGAAAAAAGCGACAACGAAATTTTATGATCAATTAGGGAGACGAATGAGACAAGGAATACTCGTTGTTCCAACTACTGCTGTATTTGATTTCTACCCCGATCAAGTTACTATGAAGTTTAATATGATGAACAATGTTGGTCATTGTGGGGATGGATATGAATGGGTTATAACTAAACATGATCGGAATTTAATCAGTGTCCCAATCATGATGGGCTATGATTTTTTAATTGAAGAAGAGATTTCATATGCTCCTGGTGTTATGGGGGGTAATTTATGGTTATTTTGTGACACATTAGAATCAGGAATAAAAGTTGGAAGGGAAGCTGTAAAGATTATTGCTGAAATTGATAATGTTTGCACCACTTTCGACGTCTGTTCGGCAGGTTCTAAACCCGAAACGAATTTTCCCGAGATTGGTCCCTCAACAAATCACCCATTCTGCCCTACATTGAAAACTAAGATTCCTTCAGATGTATTTAAAGTTCCGGATAACGTATTATCAATTCCTGAAATTGTTTTTAACGCACTTGATAAAGAAACTATTGAATTCACAATGTCAAAAGTTATTGAGGGAGTTGCTGGAATGGAGGGGTTAATTAAAATTTCCACAGGTAATTATGGTGGGAAATTAGGGAAACATAAAATTTATCTACGAGAATTAGGATTGAAAGAGAGCTATTTTAGCTAAATAGCATTTTATTTTTTATAAGTTAATGTAGTGTCTTCTATCTTTTTTACAGGAGCACCAGTTTTAAATTGACGGATTGATGGATATTTTTCGAGAAAAACTCTTTCGATTTCTTCAAGCGGTAAATCTGCATGCACTCCCCTATCTAAAACATATTCTCCGAATCGATTCCCATCATCATCATATTCAGGGAACACAGCATCGCATTCACCATCAAATTCACACATAGGATGAAAACCTCCCTTATCTGCGGTCCCTTTATCAAATGAGGGAGTAAGTTTCACCCATTTACCATCTAAATACAACTCACTGTAGCCATGATAATGCATTACATTTGTTTGCATAAAGTCTATGACCTTTTGAGAGATCTTGTGATTGATCAAGTCAACTAAGTGAATACGAGCAGGTATACCAACCGCCCTAGCGAAGCTCGATAATAAGATCGATTTTGAAACGCAAAATCCATTGCCTCTGCGAAGAGTGACACTTGCTTTAAAATTGGCTTCAACAGACGGGATGTACGTTAACATATTATACTTTATCTCATCTCTCACCCAATAAAAAAGAGCAATAGCTTTTTCTTTATCAGTTTGTAAATTTTTGGTAATTTCTTTAGCCTTAATACTTACTGAACTCTTATCAAAATCAAAGAATTCCGATGATTGTAGGTATTCATTCATATTCATAGATTGATAAATTTGAGATCACTTTATAAGATTTGCCTAAAATGTATTAGACGTGAGTTAACTGCTATATTGATGGCTTTCTTATTGACTAATTCAGAAAATCTACTAAGATCCATTTTTGTTTTTAATTACTTAAAAATAAATTTATATAACTCTATTTATACTTAAAAATCGAGAGCCTTTACTTTAAGTTCGTGAAACATCTTGGAAGCCGCTTTAATTTTGAGTCGATTTGATCCACTCTACGGACCCAAGATAGTTTTAAAGGCACCTAAATCTTTAGAAGAGGAGATAGCCAATAAAATTCCTTCCTTGATGGAACTTCCAACAAAAGAAGTGTTTATTCATATCTTTGGAAAGTTTAAAACTGCAAATTTGTTTTTCAAACTATCCAGTCCTTTTGCGAGAGGGGGATATGAGAGCTTTTTAATTTCTCTGGTGACTAAGTCAAGCATAAATCTTACTCTAATGCTTGCCAATGAGCTTTTAACTGGATTTACTTCATACATCATTGAATTGGATGATGTTTATAAAGCTTTTGATCATGAGCCTAAAGAATTTAAAGCTGATATTGACAAGCAGCGAGAAATCACTCAATTCTTTTTCTCTTACTTTGAATCCATTATGCCCGCGTTAAAAACCATCGCTCTAGCAGAGCGAAGATATCAAGCTCTGTTTAAAGCAGCAAGGGATGCTATTTTCATAATAAATCGAGATACAGGTTTAATTATTGATGTAAATAAAGAAGCTGAAAATCTCGTGGAAACATCAAAGAATAAACTGATTGGTATCAAAGCGTTGGAAATTGAGTTATTTGATGAGGGATTAGTGGATCCAAAAATGGTTAAACATCTAGTTAATCAGCCCCCTCCGATAATTTCGAGAATTAAATCATCTACTGGAGAAAAGATATATTTAGAGGTTAGTATAAATGAAATTCAACTAGCTGATCAGTACTATATTCAATATTTCTTTCATGACATTAGTGATATCCAATTAGCAGAGGAAAAACTTAAACAACAAGTTAAAAAGGTTGATACCCTTAACAAAATCATAAGTATTGCAAATCAAGCCAAAAGTTTACACGAATTATTGATTAAGATACGCGATAGTTTTATAGATTTATACGATCTTAAAGCTTGTGCGATATATCTAATAAATAAATCCCGACAAGTTGCAAATATCAAAACTCATAAGGGGTTTCCCTCCTTTTTTGTCCTAGAAAATAGTGAGTTGGAAATCTTCGAAAAACCTCACAATATCGTTTTCTCTAAAGGAGTTGCTCTCATTAATGATAATTTCCCCGAATATATTAAAAGTATTTTCTGGGGTTTAGATATTACTTCTAGTGCAATTATTCCATTATTTTCAAAATTTGAGATAATTGGCTCATTAAATATGATCTTTAATAATACTAAATCCCTATCTTCGGAAGAAATGGAGCTAATTATTACAATAGGATTAGAATTAGGGACTGCAATTGAACGAATGCAGAATAAAGAAAAATTAGCTGAAAGTGAGATTCGAAATAACATTCTTTTTAATCATATTCCTTTCTCAATTTTCAGGTTTTCAGAGAAAGGGTTCCTATTAGATTTCAAACTAGATAAAAAACTAGAGAAAACTCTGAAAGATATATTTAATGCAAACGACATCATAGGAGGTCATATTACTGAAGTATTACCAGAAGAAATTGCACGTGAAGCACAAGAGAATATCGTAGGTGCTCTTAAAGATAATACACCAAACAACATGAAATTTGTATTTACCGTAGACGATAATAAAATCATATTTCAGTTAAGAATTGTTCCCCTTGGGAGTAATGAAGTCCTTGGATTTCTACAAAATGTATCAAGGACTTGGTCTTGAATCTTATAATACTAAAAAAATGAAAAATGTACTAACTAGAAATTGATTTTAAAATCTTGCTAATTTTTTCACTTTTAGATTGAAAATCGACTGCAAGGGAATCATCTCCTAAATCTAAGCAGAGATTACTAATTTCTTCGAATATTGTGACTGCTTCCTTAAATTGTCCGCTTTCTAGTGCTGTTTGTGCTTTATCCATTAGATTATCTCTTTCAAGCAATGGTTTTAATAATGGTGATACTTTTGTATCCATATCTAATAGGTCTGCTATTATTCTTATCATCTTTGGGCGATTTTCAGGATCAATTGCCACAAAACCATAGGTCTTATTTCCCATTAACCTTTCAATGTCTTCAACTTTCATGGCATCTGGTAGGTCTTGTTTATTTCCAATAATCGCAAAACGGGCATAAGGGACCGCTTTTTTAACTAACTCATTAAAAAAACGGCTTTTTTCAAGGTTCTCCAAGGTTGAATCAGTCATTAGGAGAACCGCATCAGAACCTCTTATGAATTTCTCCCAAAGAAAATCAAACTGGTCTTGACCTGCAAAATCCCAAAGAAAGAAATTTAGTTTGCCAATTTTAATAGTAGCAACTTCGCCGGTAATTGTTGGAATATGCTGCATAGGAATTTCTTCCGATTTAATTAATCTAGTTGTCGTAGTTTTCCCAACTCCTGAAAATCCTACTATAGAAATCTTTGGTTTTAAATTCCTATGGATATTATCGACAATTGGGTCTAAGGCTTCGCTAACGATTTCAAAATCATTGTTTTTAAGTGTATCTCCATAAAATTCGACAAATTCTCTTTTAAGTTTCTTCAATTGAGGTTCGATGTCCTTAAAATCATCACCTAATCCCGAGACAAAGAGTAATACAAAATTAAGGTCCTCGTCAATTATATATGAAAGTTTGAACTCAAAAAACTCATAAGTACCTGTCTCTCCTGCAAATTTGTCTAGCGCAGCTTTTTTAATTTTCTGATATACATTTGAAAAAAGTGAGGTCTCTAATCCTTTCGCATAACTTCTTTGATAAGCTAGATTATCATCGATTATTATAAAGACTTGCCGTAGCATTATGGTTACTTCTTTCTATTAATTTCTTTGTTTTAAATTATGATTTTAATTTATTCTTTATTTCATCTAATATCTTAATCATTTCTTCATTCTCTAAAGCTTCGGAAAATAACATAATATATTTAAAACTAGAGTTTAAATCTCGCATGTTTTCTATAACTCTATTAAATATTTTAGGCCCTAAGCTTACAGTATCGTTTCTTGGGGTAAAAATTTCTGAGGATGTACTTATACGATGTACTTCTTCATACAAATAATACAAGATATTTGGATCAAAATCGTTTGACATCTCTTGAATAAGAAGGTAATTATCAGGATTGGTTACGATACAACTCGTTTTTGATGTATCTTCTAACAGAAATTTGAGTTGATCCTTTAAAGCTGTGATCTTTTTCTTGAAATCACTGATCGTATTTGATATGGCATTGTAAGTAGTATAAATCAGGTTAGGATGTAGGCTTGTGAAATAGATTGGAAGATCTTCAACAAGCCCAACCTGTTTTTGTATTTGTCGCCTTATTGAAGAAAGAAGACTTCCGATCTTCTTTGAGATAATAAGGTCAATTTTATGGAGAAACAAGATAGTTTTTGCATTGAATTGATGTTTTTTATTAATTTCCGCGATTTTTCTAATATCATCAATGATATCTTGTGAATCTGAAATCCAAGTAGGGTAATCAAAGACGTAAATTATTGCGTTACTGTCCCCAAATGCTAAAAGCTGTTTTTGCTCATCTTCAAAGATTTGAGAGAGTGATTGTCCGGGAGCATCTATTAAACTTACTTTAGTATCAAGAAAATTATACACCGAATAGGTTAATTTAATAGTTGCTTCAAGTGGGAATAATACTAAATCACTTGGGTCCTCTCCTTCAAAGATTACCTTTTTAATGGTAGTTTTTCCCATTTCTGGTTTTCCAATTAAAGTAATTTTAGTTGCCATATAATTACCTCTCAAATTTGAGACCAAAACAATAATCAGAGATAAAACACACTGTATTTATAATCAAATAAAAGAAAATATATTTAAATTTGAGTAATTGGGTTATATATATCTTAAATCTTATGCTCAGCTTTATCAGTAAAATGCAAGCAAAAAAAAAGGAAAAAATGATTAGATGATTTAAATTTTTGAGGCAATGAGATCAATCAGATCAATAACTTTAATTTTACCTTGGTCTTCTGGTTGGAGTCGGTTATAAGCATCTTTTAAATTACCAATACAAAATGGACATGAAGTTGTTAATATATTTGCTCCCGTCTCAATAGCCTCATAAATTCTCTCCATTGAGATTTTGAGAGCTAATTCTGAAAATTGACTTTTTACTCCACCACCAGCACCACAACACCATGAGTGAGCACGATTTCTCTTCATTTCAATTAGTTCTAAGTTTGGAATTTTTGTTAGTAATTCTCGTGGGACTTCATAGAAGTTCATATGGCGCCCAAGATGGCAAGGATCATGAAAGGTAACTTTCAATACCTCACTCTCGTTTGGTTTAAATGGAATTTGATTATTAACAAGGAGGTCATTTAAGATTTCTGTAATATGTTTTACTTCGAACGGTAATTCTTTTCCTAGTATTTCAGGATAGTCCTTTTTTAAGGTTCGATAGCACCCAGCACATGCAGTAAATACAGTTTTCGCACCCATTTGCTCTAGAAGTTCAACATTATGTCTTAT
>JAEOTL010000164.1 GCA_016839845.1 Promethearchaeota archaeon | reverse complement strand
ATTTTCTGTAAGAATTCTGACAAAAACCTTTACTTTATAGGTTTCCAACGGGCTAACTTCACTGATTTTTACACCCTCCACGGAGTCGTCTTTTTGCCATAAAATGTGGAATTGGAAATAGTATTCATTATATTTATGGTAGGTTTGAATAATTTTTCGTATGATCGAAAATATTTCTTGTCCTCTATAAGGCAATCGTGGGAGTGCAAGTTCGTAAAGTATATGATTTTGATTCAAAAAAGACCTAGTAATCGGGAACGCCTCCACTTCCCCTGTTAAACCCTCAAAATTTTCTTCTAAATAATTAAGAAAGGTCCACCCTTTTTCTAGGGCAGAAAATCTCGAATTTGCTCTCAAGAAAAAAATCCACGTAAAACTCTGATTAAGAGTGATTTCAGCTCCGTATACACACTGATTTAAAAACGGATCGCACAACCAAGATTTATCAGTTTTAACTAAAAGCTTGGATCTGGGATCCAGAATCTCTTGAGTTGGGAGAACAGAAGGAATTTGCGTCACTTTAACTCTCGTCTGCCAAAACGCAACGTCTTCTGCCATTACCCTCACTAATACCTATATTCGCCTAATCTTCGCCTTTTATGCTACATTCTTCTGAAGATAAAAGAAGGCATAAATTGGAGTTTAATCATTTTAAAGTATGAATAAATTGGATTTTGTGCATTTATAAAGAAAAAACAATTTCAGCCGACAGTTATTCAATAATCTATCAAGATAATTGTAATCTTGGTGCTGATATTGTACCAAAGGCTTTTAAGAAAACCTTTCTTCCTAATTTTTAGTTACTACTGCGCGAATCATTAAATAATGACTAAATTACTCCCAAAAGAATTGGTTCAAGCAAAAGAACTTAAGGATCGAGCCAAATTCAAAGAAGCACTTGAAATAATCACAAACTTTGAAAATATTGGATCAAACTCTCCCGAAGATCTGCTCTCGGCACTTTTAATAAAAGCCAATATATATGATCATACTCAGCAGTTTGAAGAATGTGTTAATATTTCTGAAAAGGCATATCAAATAAGTCAGGATTTAGGATTGATATCTGAATCAATTGAAGCTCTTATCTGGAAATCGGATATAGCATTTATGGGGGATCTAGATAAAGGGGATGCTTATCTTAAAGAAGCTGAAATGAGGTTAAAGTCTCTTACTGACGACTCTGATAAGGGTACAGTACCAATATGGATATTATTGATAAATAAATCGTGGATCAAGTGGTTAAAAGGCAACATTAAAGAGTCAGCAGAATTAGCGGGTGATGCATTGAAATTGATTAAAGAGCAAAAATTCGGTACTAATTTAGAACTTGCTTTGATTTATCAACTATTAGGTCATACAAGTAGGGCTCAAGGTAATCTACCTAAAGCTTTAAATCATGCCTTAAAGAGTTTAGAATTCAATAAAGAATTAAACCATAAGGTTGCTATCGCGGGTAATTATTTCTTAATCGCAGGAATTCATCGACGTGAGGGTGATTATGACAAAGCCTTGCAATACTGTAAACAAAGTTTGGCAATTGAGGAAATTACCAATTCGGATAGACTTGGTGTATTAGGAATATTATCCGATGTTTGTTATATGAAGAACGAATTCAAAAGAGCCTTAAGATATCGAAAACGAGCTTTCTTACTTGCTGAAGAGTTAAACTTGCCTTTTCAAACAATTTGGAATTTAATTATACTGGGGTATTATTACAGAGGAAGTAAATTTAATTTAGCGGTAAAATATTGGGAACAGAGCTTGATGCTTTCAGAGAAATGGGGTTTCATTATTTTTATGGCTCAGTCACTAATGCACCTTACTTGTGCTTACATTGAAACAAATTCTCGAGGAATTGCTGATCGATATTTTTCTCGTTTATCTGAATTATACAACCGCACAAAAGATAAGGGGGATACCGATATTTATTTATGGTATTTATTTTCAAAAGCCTGTATGATGAAAACAAGTACAAGAATGCGCGATCGTGTAGAAGCTCAAGCAATCTATAAAAAATTGATTGATATCACTGAAGATGATCTCTTAATATTATCATTAGGTAATTTATGCGATCTTTTACTAGAAGAGTTATCTATTTATAATGATCCAGAAATATTGGGTGAAATAATCCCAGTTATTACTAGATGTATTGATATAGTGGAAGAGAGACACAATTATGTATGGTTAGCTAATATCAAATTGTTGCAGGCAAAATTATCTTTAATCCAGATGGATCTCAGTAAGGCGAGAAGACTTATGGGAGAAGCGCAACGTATTGCGGATTTACATGGTCTCAACTTATTAGCATGGGGTATTTCCAGCGAACATGATAAATTGCTAGAACAAATAGATGTCTGGGATAAAATTAAAAAAGAGGAAGCTCCTATCGCAGAAAGAATTCAATTGGCTTCAACTAATCGAGTTTTAGAACGTATTCAAGGAAAACCTGTTATGGATTTTCCTGAATCAGTTGAGGAGCAGTCCACTGTGCTCTTAATCATTGCAGAAGGGGGTGTTCTCGTCTTCTCCTACCCTTTCTCGAAAGAGTGGAAGGTTGACGAGGATCTCTTTAGCAGCTTTTTATCAGCTTTTACCTCTTTTAGCACTGAAGCGTTCTCTAAAGGGCTCGATCGGGTGAAATTCGGAGATGATATGATGCTTATGGAATCGATTGGTCCCTTTTCATTCTGCTATTTGTTTAAAGGACAGACCTATTTAGCGAGACAAAAGCTTTCAAAATTTACTGAGGAACTTCAAAAAGATGAAATATTATGGCAAAATTTAGAACAATATTTCAATACAAGCCAGATTCTCGAAATAAATGATGTTCCCCTTATGAAAAATTTGATAACTGAGATTTTTCAGAAGTAGATATCATCTTAAAGGTTAAATTTATTGATCAAAGAAATTTATCTTTGAGCAATTCCAAAGCAGTTAAATATATTGGATTCATCTTTTCTTCTAATTTAATTTTTAGGTGAAATATCAATGAAAAGTACAATCACTAGATTTGAAATTGCATTAGGTCTCATTATGCTCCTTGTAGCTTTTACAGGTGATGTTATTACTTTAAACGTTTCTTTTTCTCCCGTCAAGTTTACTAGAGAGGAGATTCATACCGGGGACAATCAACTTTGTTTAAACGGAGTTTCACTGTTTGAATATGTGTTACAAGGAAGAGTAGTGACGATGGAGTCTGAACAGGCAATAATTGAAAATGGAGCAGTTCTAGTCAGAAACGGTATAATCGAAGCAATTTGGGATTTTACTGAGGGACCACCTGAGGGATTAGATTTAACGGGCATCGAGATTATACACACTGGAGGGCTAATTTTTCCTGGACTAATTGATTGTCATAATCACATTGAAGGATGGAATACCCTCCCAATTTGGGATGTTCCAGACACGTACACGAATCGGTATCAATGGAGAGATAACACAATAACTCCCGAATATAACAGAGATTTAAGATATCCGAAATTAATGTTATCTGAAATCGATAATCTAAATCTTCTTGTTGAAACTGTGAAATATGCAGAAGTTAAAGCATTAGTTGGAGGAACAGTAGCGATACAAGGATCGGGATGGCCACCTACTGAAGGACTTGACTCAATACTGGTAAGAAATCTTGAGCACGAAAATTTTGGTAAACGAAAAATAAGATCCACAGTAACAGCTGTGGGAAAATTTACTGATGATTGGAGATCTAAGATGGTTAATCTGTATAACAACGGAGATTTAGAAGCTCTATTTATTCATCTCGGGGAAGGTACAGATGCCCAATCCCGTCAAGAATTTGAAACATTGAAACACGAAATGGAAGATAAATCACTACTGATTGAACCCTTAGTTGCTATCCATAGTACAGGTCTAAATCGTACCCAATTTGCAGAAATGGCCGCTGTCGGTGCGAAAATGATTTGGTCACCAACAAGCAACCTTCTCCTTTATGGAAATACCTCAGATGTAAAAGCAGCATGGGAAGAGGGTGTTTGTGTGGCTCTTTCACCTGATTGGGCTCCCAGTGGAACTAAAAACGTACTGGGTGAACTAAAGATCGCCGATGCGTGGAACAACTATGTTTTAAACGGTTTCTTTAGTGAGTATAATCTAACCCAGATGGTGACTGTAAATGCTGCGATTGTAGCCGGCTGGGAAGATTTTGTAGGAAAGATTAGTACTGGCCTCTATGCTGATTTACTGGTAATTGATGATCCAGGTGGGAATCCTTATAGAGCACTTATCGATACCATTGATGAGGATGTACTTCTCACGGTTATTGAAGGAGAACCACTTTATGGTTTAATAGATTGGATGGAGCGTCTCAAACCAGGTGATTATGAGATAATAAACGGAGGAAATTTCATAAGGGGATTGGATATAACAAACGAGGCTGTCCCGCAAGGCGATCAAACACGGGAGATGATAGTATCAACTCTAGAGGAAGCAATGGAATTTAATCCTGCTTTTCTCCATTCTCAGATAGATCCTGAAGCACCAGAAGAAGAATTCCTGCAGTGGTTAGAAAATGAGTATCCTGGGCTTCATTCTGTTCCGTTGGATCCAATTTTCACCCAAAATGACCAGAGGTTCTTTAATATGATTGAAACCTCTACAAATTTCGACTTAATACTTGGGAATCATTTGGATCTTAACGAGGAGTACTATATTGTTGACGGTAAGCGCGATACTATTATCACCTCTCAGATTACGGATAATTCTAATGAAGACTTAGGTGCTGATATAAATAATGGGCAAGTAACGTGGAGTATGGATGATGGAAATGACCTTGAGATATTTTTCTATGATTATCATACAGAAACGACAACTCAACTCACAGACAATGAATATGATGACGATTATAGTCGGATTCATGATGGGAAAGTAACATGGATGGGATTTGATGGGAGTGATTATGAGATTTTCCTTTATAATTCTACGGATAGGACCACCACTCAGATAACAGACAACAATAATGAAGACAAATTTCCAGAAATTCATAATGGCCAAATAACCTGGAGGGGAAATGACGGGCAGGATTTGGAGATATTTCTCTTCGATTCTAATACAGGTGTTACCACTCAGATTACAGATAACTCATACCGAGATTACTATTGTATGATTCATAATGGGCAAATAGCTTGGAGAAATTGGGACGGAACTGATTATGAGATCTCCGTCTACGACTCTCAAACAGGGAGCATTACTCAAATTACAGATAACGAAAGAAATGATAATCCTCCGCAGATTCACAATGGGCAAGTTACATGGCGAGGGCGTGATGAAAATGATTTTGAAATATTCATGTACGATTTTGACATTGGAATAACAACGCAGATAACAAATAATCTCTATCATGACAATAACCCTATGATTCATAATAACAAAATTGTATGGTATGCTGATGCTGGAGTCGATACAGAGATTTTCCTCTATGATTCCGAGACGGGATTCACGACTCAAATAACAGATAATTTAAACGATGATAATTATCCGGGGATTCAAAATGGACAAATAGTATGGAGAGGATTCGACGGGAGTGATTTTGAAATATTTATGCATGATCTAAACTCAGGATTCACTATCCAACTCACAGATAATGATTTTAATGATAATTACCAACAGGTTCATTTTGGGCAAGTTTCATGGCAAGGGGGAAGTTCTGGATCTGATCAAGAGATATTCCTCTCCAATTCCCTTCAATTCTTATTGGATACTGATAAAGATGGATTGACTGATGCGGATGAGATAAACATTTACAAAACCAATGCTTTAAACGATGATACTGATGATGACGGGATTGGTGATCTTGATGAAATTTTTCTATACCATACAAATCCATTAGAGAATACTGAGTCTTACACCCTACCAGGTCCAAATAGTGAAGTAGTAGATCAGAACTACGGTATCTCCTTGACTTTTGATGAGGTTACATCAGCAGGAGCAACCACTATAGCAGAATCTGAATCAGGATATGAACCACCATTGGGATTCCAACTTGGTGATGTGTATTATTTAATATCTACAACGGCAGATTACACGGGATCGATTAACTTAATGATACCCTATAACGAGAGTGCTATTCAAAATGAAAATAACCTCGGACTCATGCATTTTAATGAAGAGACTGGAATATGGGAAAATGTTACAACCTCGATTGATACAGTTAACAACATTATCTACGGGGTAGTCTCCGACCTTTCAACGTTTGTCATTATGGAATTGATACCGAGCTTCCTGAATGTTGAGGTGTTGTTCTGTGGTTGGGAATTAGAAATCATATCAACTCTTATCTTAGGGGATTCTCCGTTAGCAAATTTCAAAATAAAATTCGTTATAAACGAAGAATTTAGAGAAGAAGCTTTAACTAATGAACATGGCTATGCTTCAATCCAGTGGGCCCCCGATAATTCAGGTACTTATCTTATTGAGGCCATATTCGAGGATGATGTTCTTTTAGGGTCTATAGATTCAGTAGTAATCAACACCGAACTTGAATGGTATGAATATTCGTGGAACAAGAGACGTTCTACAGAATTAATTGAATTCTATGAAAATGAGGATTATCAAGAGTATCTAGGCGAAGAAGAATACCATAATGAGATTAAAGTCTACGATACGTACAATAGAGGAGACTGGGATATTAACTTCAAAAAGCTAGTATTTAGTAAAGAGAGGAAGAATTATTATACTGAACAGGGCTGGTATTATTTATATTCTTACCTAGAATAACCCCTTTTTTTTCTCAAACTGTATCCTAAGAAAACTTTATCTTTTCTTTAAATATTGCGAAATACCTCGGAATTTTGAGTACACTTGAGAAGTACTTTACTAACTACAAATTTATATAGAAAAAACAAACTCAGGTAACAGCTCTTCAATAATCCATCGAGATTTTTGTAATCTAAGTGCTGTTATCGTACCAAAGGCTTTTAAGGAACCGTTTCTTCCCTATTTTTAATCCATACTGTGCGAAATGTAATATAATGTCTAATTTGCTCCCTAACGAACTACTTCATGCAAGGGAACTTATGTATCAAGCTAAATTCGGGGAAGCACTTGAAATTATTGAAAATTTTGAAAAGAATAAATCTATCACTCCAGAAGACCAATTGTCCGCACTTATTATAAAAGGAAAAATATTTGCATATTTAGCTCAATATAAAGAAGCGGGAGGAATCGGTGAACAAGCTTATCAAATAAGTCAAAAACTTGGGAATGTATTGAGATCAATTGATGCCCTTCTTCTTAAATCAATATTCGAAGATGGTGATAAGGCTCTTGAACTTACATTAGAAGCAGAAACATTACTTAATTCTCTTGGCGGGAAATCATCCTCAGATCTTTCCGAACAAAAAGCAGATATCCTCCACAGAAAAACTTGGATTTATTTCAATAAAACGGATTATGACAAGGCATTAGAAGCAGCATTAGGTTGTCTAGTATTAAGAGAGAATTTGGGGAATAAATTAGATCTTACCAGAGCTTATTTAGTATTAGGATGGATAAATGTGAATCAAGGGAATCATAGCAAAGCATTAGAATACGCCAAGAAAAGTATGGAGTGTAATAAAGAATTGAACTATATTTTTGCCATTACTGATGGTAACTTCTTGATAGCATATATATATTATCTTGAGGGAGATTATGATAAAGCTTTGCAGTACTGTAACCACGGTTTATCGATTAAAGAAATTAGCGTGCACGTAAAACTCAATATACTAAATATTGCTGGATGGGTTCACTTTTTGAAGAATGAATTGAATCAAGCTTTAAAGATTCATCAACAAGCACTTGATCTTGCTGAAGAATCAAACAACACTTATCATCTAATCACCAACTTAAACAATTTAGGTTATATTAACAGGATGATTGGCAAAACTAATCTAGCAGTAGATTATCTTGAGCGTAGTATAAGTCTTCCTGAAGAAGAAGAATTTCCATACGAAATGGCTCGCTCATTCGCAATTATTATTCTTAAATATCTTGATGAAAATTCTCGCGAAAAAGCAGATCAATACTTTTCTCGTTTAGTTGATCTGTACTATCAAACAAAGGATAAGGGAGATGTTGATCTTTCTTTCTTTTATGTAGCGGCAAATGCATTCATGTTGAAAACAAGTACAAGAATGCGCGATCGCGTAGAGGCTCAAGCTTTATTTAAAGAGGTAATTGAGCGTAAATTAACAACAAACGTAATGGATTTATTTCTCATTTTGAGTAATTATTGCGATCTTTTGTTAGAAGAGTTATCGATGTATAATGATCCAGAAATTTTAGATGAGATTAATGCACTTATTACTAAAAGCATATATATAGCAGAAAAATCAAACAATTATAGTTTTTTAGCTGAAACAAAATTGCTAAAAGCAAAATTAGCGCTAATTCAGATGAACATCGAGGAGGCGAGAAGCTTAATGGCAGAAGCACAACGGATCGCTGAATTACATGGCCTTAACTTGTTAGCATGGGGGATATCTAGTGAACTTGATAAATTACTTGATCAAGGTGATGTTTGGAATACTTTTAAAAAAGAAGAAGCCCCCATAGCAGAACGGATAAAATTTGCATCAACAGGGGGTGTCTTAGAACGACTTCAGGGAAAGAGTGCTTTAGAACCGCCTGAAGCAGTTGATGAACAACCCACTGTACTCCTAATACTAGCAGAAGGTGGAGTTCTTATCTTCTCCTATCCATTTACCAATGAGTGGAAGATTGACGAAGATCTTTTCAGCAGTTTTTTATCAGGTTTTACTACTTTGAGTACAGAATTTTTTTCCAAAGGTCTCGATCGTGCTAAATTTGGTGATGAGATGATTCTTATGGAATCGATTGGTTCCTTTTCATGTTGCTACCTCTTTAAAGGGCAGACGTATTTAGCGAAACAGAAACTTATAAAATTTATTGAAGAAGTGCAAAAAGATAAGGTGTTATGGAAGAATCTAGAGCAACATTTTAATACCAGCCAAGTTCTTGAGGTAAATGAAAATCCCCCTCTGAAAAACTTAATCAACAAAATTTTTGTAAAGTAACCTTCACTAATATTTATATTCGCCTAATTTTCGCCTCTTATGCAAAATTCTTCTTAGTTTCAAGGATGGCATAAAGGGATCGCACAGCCAAGATTTATCAGTTTTAACTAAAAGCTTGGTTCTCGGATCAAGAATCTCTTGAGTTGGGAGAACGGAAGGAATTTGCGATACTTTAACCCTTGTCTGCCAAAACGCAACGTCTTCTACCATTACCCTCACTAATACCTATACTCGCCTAATCTTCCCCTTTTATGCACCATTCTTCTAAAGATAAAAGAAGGCATAAATTGGGATTTATTCATTTTGAAGTATGAATAAATTGGATTTTGAGCATTTATAAAGAAAATACAATATGAGGTAAATTCTTCACTTTACAAAAACGTAAAAATATAAATATTAAATCAAGTTAAATACTTGTAATAATCCAATAAAGAAGGTGATGTAACATTAAATCGAAATTTATTTTCGCAATAATCCTTCTTTCTACTTTTCTAAGCATTTTATTTCTTCCTTCTTTACGCCTTCTAAAGCACGGGAAAACAGTACAAGCAGATTTGTTTGTCAACTATGTGGATTCTGAACATTTTGGGGCGGATCTCGGTGTAGAAGGTCTAAATTGGAAGATAGAATATTTTGCTCTAGATGATTCCTGGCAGGAATTTGCCATTGGAACGACTGGAACTGATGGTATGGTTACTGTTGATATATACCCCGATTTAACTTATAGAATAATAGCAACCGATGGCTGGTACCCCATTATGGGAGTAGCTAATGAATTTAATTCGACTACAATTTTTCCATATGAGATCGAACTGCCTACAAAGGAGTTGGATGCACTTTTTTTATATGATTTACCGAATTCTGATATGGGATACCCACCTGCCGATGTTATACCTATTGATTTCTACTATTTTGATGGAGTAGATTATCAATTTATTATTACATATACGACTAATGAACAGGGTCAGACGGGATTGACCGATTTAATTGTAGGACAATATTATTATACTGCTCCAAGCGTTGACGTTCCTACTTTTCTTGGTGAAATTTTCAATTTTACAACGCGGTTGATTGTTGACACGGTTCTGCTTCCCCCGATATGTATTCTAATTTATAGAAAAATAGAAGGAAAAGAAGGATTATTCTTGTGAGAGATTGTACTTTCATTCTTCTCACTATTCAGTAAGAAAATTATTAAATGAACAGAAAAACAGTCCATAAAAAAAAATAAACAAACTTAAATTGGTGAGATTTAAAAAATCAGTCTATAACAATCCACGTAAAATAGTTATTAGTTCTCTTGTTTCCCCGTTTGAAGGAGCAGTATTAAATCGCTTTGAAGTCACAATATAGCTAAATAATCTTCTCTCCTTAGTGTGAACTATTAACACTGTGGTTTTATTCCTCATCTGCTTTTTGATAAATTCTTGGACTGAGCTTATATCTGAAAGCGGTAAGTATTAGGAGTAAAATTATTCTATTACCATTGTGAGAAACTCTAATATTGAAAAACTTAATCAACAAAATTTTCGT
>JAEOTL010000515.1 GCA_016839845.1 Promethearchaeota archaeon | reverse complement strand
GGTATAATTAAAGAAAAAATAGAAGAATATCATCTTAATCGTGTTATAGTCGCATCATGTACACCAAGAACTCATGAACCACTATTTCAAGAAACAATACGTGAAGCTGGTCTGAATCGTTATCTGTTTCAAATGGCTAATATCCGGGACCAATGTTCCTGGGTTCATATGAAACAACCTGAAGAAGCAACTCAAAAAGCAAAAGATTTAGTGAGAATGGCGGTTAATAAAGCAAGGAGAATTGCCCCAATAGACAGGATAAAATTGGGTGTTACACAGAAGGCAATGGTTATAGGAGGAGGCATCACGGGTATGGTGGCAGCTCTAAATTTTGCTAGTCAAGAATTTGAGACTTACCTGATCGAAAGGGAGGAAACCTTAGGAGGCTTTGCAAAGCATATATATCATACACTTGAAGGCGGAGACGTTCAAGCTTATACGGAAAATTTAATTGACAATATAAAATCAAATAAATTTATTCATCTTTATACTAGTACCGAAGTTGAGGCGATAGACGGTTATATTGGGAACTTCAAAAGTACAGTTGTTCATAGTCCAAGTAAAGAAAGGGTTGAATTTGATCACGGTGTTGTAGTTGTAGCTACGGGAGCTCACGAGTATCAACCAAAAGAATTTCTTTATGGTCAAAACGAAAATGTAATTTTACAATCTGAGCTTGAAAAAATCCTTAACACAAATGGGAAGGTTAAGGATAAAAAATCAATTGTAATGATTCAATGCGTAGGTTCTAGAAACGATGAACATCCATACTGTAGTAAAATGTGTTGCGCAGAAGCCATTAAAAACGCATTACTGGTGAAAGAACAAGATCCAACTAGTGAAGTAATAATCCTATTTCGAGATATTAGAACTTATGGTTTTAAAGAGAAATATTACAGAAAAGCTAGGGAAGCGGGAGTTATCTTCATTCAATATGATGAAAAAAATCCTCCTCAGATTACACCAGAGGGATCAGTATTAAAAGTAAATGTTAGTACAGCAAAAGAGGGAAATTTATCTATAGTTGCAGATTTATTAGTACTAAGTGCTGGTATTGTAGCATCTCATGAGGAAAATGAAGAACTTGCTAAAATGCTAAAAGTTCCCTTGAATGATGATAATTTTTATTTGGAAGCACATGTCAAGCTTCGTCCAGTGGATTTTGCTACAGAAGGTGTTTTTGTCGCTGGAATGGCACACTGTCCGAAAACAATAGAAGATTCTATCTCTCAAGCTAATGCTGCCGTTTCAAGAGCGTGCACTATTCTTTCTAAAGATGAGGTTGAGGCAGAGGGAAAAACAGCGATGATTAATATGTCTCGCTGTGCTGGGTGCGGTATGTGTGTCGAAAATTGCGCTTATAATGCCATAGAAATGATTGAAGACCGCAGATTCGGGCTTGTAGCTTCTATTAATACGGTTTTATGTAAAGGATGTGGAGCCTGCAGTGGAAATTGCCGATGTAGTGCAATAGACATATTAGGTTTTACATCTGAACAAATATATGAAATGATTACAGCAAGGTTATAAGAGGTTATAAAAAATGACTGAAACAGTTGTAGAAAAGAAAGTTGATGAGAATTGGGAACCAAAAATAATTGCATTCCTTTGCAATTGGTGTTCTTATGCGGGAGCCGATCTTGCAGGGGTGAGTAGAATTCAGTATCCCCCTAATATAAGAATAGTAAGAGTTCCCTGCTCTGGGAGAGTCAATCCCTATTTTATTATAAAGAGTCTAACGGATGGTTGGGATGGAGTTCTTATTTCGGGCTGCCATCCTGGTGATTGCCATTATATTAGCGGTAACCTGGTTGCTCGGAGAAGATTCGCAATATTACATGAGTTATTAGAATTTTTCGGGTTAAAAGACAGAGTACAATTCATGTGGGCTTCTGCTGCCGAGGGTGAACGCTTTGCAGTCTTGGTAAGGAAAGCTACAAAGGTAGTAAAAGAACTGGGACCCAATACCAAATTTCAAAAGGAGTGGTAAAAATGACAATTGAAACTGAAAATAAAGAGATAGAAAACTCATTACGAGAAACTGCTAAGAAACTACTTAATGAGAAACAAGTAGACGTAATTCTAGGATATGCTAAAGGTTCTATACCTTTAAGTTCAACTCCGATAATTATCAGAAAAGAAGAAGATGTTGATAAATTAGTTTGGAATAATCTAACTTATATTAATATAGCTCGATATCTCGCTCCGTTGATGCCCCAACTTTGCGACAGTGAAGGAAATCCTCTAAAAATAGGGGTTATCGCGAAGGGATGTGTAGGAAGGGCAGTGAATCTTTTGGCTGCAGAGAAACAAATTGACTTAGAAAATGTGAAAATGATAGGAATTAATTGTAATGGAAATGTTAATCGAAGTATAATCGATCTTGAAATTGGGGAAAAAGAGATACTTGGCGTTTCGATATCTGGAGATGATATCATTGTTAAGGGGAACGACTGGGAACAAAAATTCCCCTACGACCAGTATATTAATGAGTTATGCAAGGTCTGCCAAGTGAAATCTCCTTCCGCTACATCCGAAACATGTGTTGGAGAATGTCAAGAGTTGGAATCCATCCATGATGAATTTACTGACGTTGCTGAGTATGATGCAAAATCAGATGAAGAGAAATGGGAATATATTAAAGATGCACTTGAACCATGTACCTTATGTTATTCATGCCGTCAGGCGTGTCCCGTGTGTTATTGCAATCTGTGTTTTGTAGATCAGAATTTGCCTGTGTGGTTTGGAAAAACTACTCAACTTCCTGATATAATTGTATTTCACCTGATCAGAGCTTTCCATTTGGCGGGGAGATGTGTTGCCTGCGGAGCATGTTCTTCTGTTTGTCCGGTTGGTATAGATTTGAATAAAATCACGAGGAAATTAGAAGAGATTGTCAAGAAACGATACGATTTCACATCAGGTCTTAGTGCTGAAACAGTTCCTCCGATGATGGATTTCAGTATGGAAGATGCAGAAGAGTTTATGTTAGAGGAGGATTAAGGAGGTAAGAATAAAAATGGAACAAAAGATATTAAAAAAAGGCGAAGTTGAGAAATTATATAATGAGTTAGCAAGCGAGTATAATGTGTATGCCCCTATTAAAAAAAAGGGGAATATCTCTTTTGAGAAGGTTGAGAAAGCGGAAGATATCGTGCTTGATTACTTAAATTCAAAGATTCCACCGAAATCTATATTATTTCCTCAGACGGAAGTGTTATTTGAATATACATTAGATGAAAAAGATGTTGAGATTACGGATAGACAAGATCTGGATGAAAAAATCTTAATATTCGGGATTCGCCCATGTGACGCTTACAGTTTCGTATTATTCGCAAATTTCTTTTCATCTCATGGAAATTGGAAAGATGAAATTTACTTAAAGAAGAAGGAAAATACGACCCTTATAGGTATAGGATGCAATACTCCAAGAACCACATGTTTTTGCACCTCAGTGGGAGGAAATCCATTCAATAAAGAAAACATGGACATATTTCTAACTGATTTAGGAGATACGTATTTAGTTGAGGGTATTAGCGACAAGGGGAAAGAAATGGTAAAGAAGATATCATGGCTCTCTGATGCAACAGATGCTGATGTGAAAAAATCTAGCGAACTAGCTAAACAAGCAGAAGAATCAATAACTGCTACAATTGATTCTGATACCATTGTAAAGAACTTAGAAACAAATTTTGAGCACCCTGTATGGAGGGAAATTAGCGAATCTTGTATAGGCTGTGGATCTTGTAGCTATTTATGTCCTACATGCACTTGTTTTGATGTAATAGATGAAACAGATCAGTATAATAACCGGGGTCGCAGAATAAGAATATGGGATACTTGTCAATCATGTCTTTATTCACTTGAAACGAGTGGACACAATCCTCGGGACACAAAAATCCAACGTTGCCGAAATAGAATAATGCACAAATTTAGTTATTATCCTGAGAATTATGAACTATTGGGTTGCGTGGGATGTGGAAGATGCATAGCAGTATGCCCCGCGAATAACGATATTTTAACAATTTTACATAAAGTAGAAAAAATCGAGGAGAAAGGAGGATGAGAAAATAGATGTCTAATCCATATATTCCGTACTTAACTAGAGTAAAATCAGTCGTAGCCGAAAATAAAGTTAACGATATTAAGACGATCGAATTAGAATTCAAGAACGAAGAAGATTACAAAAAATTTGACTACATTCCAGGACAATTTGCCGAAATCAGTTTAATTGGTAAGGGAGAATGTCCGATTGGGATTGCGTCTTCTCCTACCGAAGAGGGAACAATTAAATTTACCATCAAAAAGATGGGAACTGTTACCTCTGGATTCCATAGTAGTGAAATAGGAGATATTATTGGTGTGCGGGGACCTTGTGGTAATGGATGGCCAATGGAGGATATGAAAGGAAAGAATATCGTTGTTATTGGTGGAGGTTTCGCATATTCGACACTACGATCACTCATTATTTACTTGCTTGATGATAGATATCGAAAAGATTACGGGGATATTACTACAATCTATGGAAACAGAGAATCAGGAGAAGTCTTATATAGGGATCTTTTAGAAGAATGGGAGAAACGAGACGATATTAAGGTAGTTTTAACCATTGATCGCGAAGAGGAGGGATGGACGCGAGAAGTAGGCTTTGTTGCAGCGATTGTAAAAAAAGTTGCTCCCTCACCAGATAATGCTGTTGCGATTATTTGCGGACCCCCCATAATGATTCGAACTGCAGTAGCTGAACTCGTAGAACTTGGATGGAAAGACGAGCAGATTCTAAATTCATTGGAAATGCGAATGAAGTGCGGAATAGGAAAGTGTGGGCGATGCAATATTGGTAATAAGTTTGTCTGCACTGATGGTCCAGTATTCTCACTCGCAGAGCTTAAAAAAATGCCGAATGAGTATTAAACGGTTCAAGAAATTATATTATTCTTTTTTGTTTCTTTCTTGATTTATTTTTCACGATATGATTCCGCCATGTGCGGGAGTAATAGATATACGGCCGCTAAATATAATGGAATTAAAGACAGTTCCACGAATATAGAAATTATAAAGGGTAATTGAGGGCTAATAGTATCCCAAACTATTCC
>JAEOTL010000163.1 GCA_016839845.1 Promethearchaeota archaeon | reverse complement strand
TCCACGAGTGTGGTTTAATAGAATTGCGTTTGCCGATAATTCTATCTGCGATCCGTGTGTTCACCGATTCCACTCCCTCCAACAACAATTAAAGGATATTCCCTCAAATACCAGTGTAAAACTTGCAACAACCTAAGAGTTATATCACAGTTTTTATTACTCATAACCAACCCCAACCGTGAAATATTTACTGACCAGCTATGCTCACTTGTACCTATAGCAATATATTTCGTGGAATTCCAAACTAATTCCTCATTGGAATCAAATATTTTAACCTGTATAAAAGAAATTTCCGTAAGATTATCATAAATCAATGTCCATGAGGCAGTAATTCCTAGAGTCTCGTTAGTATGATATAGCTGCTTATCGGTTTCAAATCTTATTACTTCAAAGTAAAATGCATGAGTTAAAATCGGAAAAGAAAAGGACTGGATTGTAAAGGTCACTGCTAATAACAACAAACTAATTTTTAGTTTTTTATGCATTCTACTCATTTTTGAAATCTATTTTTTGAGAGGATTATTCATGAGGATATTTAAAGAAAAATATCCAGAATGAGAAAAATAAACTCATTCATCTTTTATTAAGGGCTTTCCTTCCCTTGTCCTTCTACGATGATCTAAATAAATTTCCCCAATCTCTTGGAGAATTTTTGGATTAAATCCCTTTCGACTAGAAGCTGGAGAATAAAACTCAGTAAACTCAATGCCTTGATATGCGGGGGGTATTTTGCTTTTCTCCAACACCACACCCATATAGATGTGTTTCTCATGATGTAAATCATGAATAAGTAATACATAAATATTTCCCGATGCACTGAAGGTGACTGCTTTTCGCACTTTTGTAAAAATATCGTCTTCCTTCTTGACGTAGGGATTTTTAGGAATATATTTAACTCGCACGAATCCTTTGATTCTCGTAATCTGTGCAATATCTTTGGTAAAATCCTTACCAAACTCATCCCAATTAATATATGGAAATCGTTTCTTGAGTTCCTTCTCTTCTATGAACTTGTCAAAAATATCCAACATCTTGTTTTGCTTTTTTACATTATGCATTTTCTATCCTCTATCTTAATAGCATAGATTTATTTAAAGGAAAAATAGATAAAAAAAAGAGGGATCAGAAAAAGGTGATCCCTTTTGGTTTAATTAAGCATACCATCCACAGAGAATTGCATCACATTTCGGACATGCAAGAATTGTTTTTCTTCCTGGTCGTACTTTTTTAAAATCCTTCATGGTTTCTATAACGTGTCCGCAAAAACCACACTTTAAATTTACATCTTTCGCCATTTTTAGTAAACCTCAGATTAAATTTAAATAGAGAAAATAATTAAAGTTTATTCATTAACTAATGCTCTTAGCTCTTCTTCGGAAATGATCTTCACGCCTAACTCTTGTGCCTTCAAATATTTTGAAGTAAGCTCAGAACTATTTGTTACCAAATACGAGAGTGTCTTAGTTACTCCCGATTTAGCTATCCCCCCATGGTCTTGGATAAATTGTTGAGCCTCAGCACGATTTTTAAAGGTCTCCAACGCTCCTGTAATACAAAAGCTTAAGCCTTCTAACTCTCCTCCCATGCTTTTTGCCTCCTTTATTTTAATTTTATTGGTTTGTAATAGTTTTGCCATTTCAGGATACATTTTTGCTACTCCCTTGAGTAAATATTGGGCGGTAGTATCGGCAAAGCCATCTATTTGCGATAATTGATGTACCGAAGCATTCCTAATCTTATCTAAGGTGTCATATCCTGCATCCACAACCCGTTGGGTTAGCTCTTCACCAATGTTTTCAATGTCAAATCCCGCAATAAACTTGGCTAAAGGGATTTCTTGTACCGCAAACAGATTATCCAACGCTTTCTGTGCCGATTTTTCTTGTACTCCTTCAAATCGAGTCAAATCATGTACCTTTAAGGTATAGAAATCGGAAATAGTCCTTACTTTTCCTGTATCAAATAAGGATTTTAACATTAGCTTTTCGCTAAAATGCTTAACACCTAATTTTCGAATCCATTTCCGAAGTCGATGATAATAACGTTTAGGACAAGTTTCATTGGGGCAATATAATCTCGTTCCCTCATTGGCTAATTTAGTACTACATACTTCACATACCTGAGGGATCTCAATCTTTTTACTCTCTGCAGGAGTTCTGATTACACTTTCAATTTTAGGGATGATATCTCCCCGCTTACTAATTATCACTTCTGAGCCGATCTTTATCCCAAGCTCTTCAATTAGATTAGGATTGGCTAAACTTGCCCTACTTACTGTAGTACCCATTAAACTTACTGGTTCTACAATTGCAACGGGAGTATAATTATGTCCACTAACACTCCATTCCACATCTAACAATATGGTCTCAATCTCTTCGGCTTGAAATTTAAAAGCAATCTGTTTCATTGGTTTTGCTCTCTGCATATCTTCCATGTCAATTTCCTTACCCTTAATAACAAGGCCATCAATGTCAAATTCCAGTGTATTTCTGATATTGGTCATCACCTCTTCACGAGTTTGGATTACCTCTAGCATTGACTTTACAGTTTTTGTCTTAACTGTGTGAAAATTTTGCTCTTTTAACCATTTCAGTTTTTCAATCTCGTTTTTAAAAACTACATCATCACTTAGACTGATTGCATCGTAATAAACTAAATTCAAATCGCCACTTCCTATTCCATCCTTTCTCCGTACCAACCCTGCTGCTGCGTTTCTACAGTTTTGTTTATCAGAATATTTTTGCTCAAATATTTTATGAAATAATACAATTTCGGCACGTACAGCACCTGTAAAATTATCCTTAAGTTTTGGAATAAAACCTTTCATTCTCACTACATTAGCAGATACATCATCTCCAATTTTACCATCACCTCTGCTCACCGCATATTGAAAGATCCCATCCTCGTATTGCAGTTCGATACTTATTCCATCCAGCTTAAACTGGATAATGAATAGGGTGTAATTGCGCTTTTTTGCCCATTTCTTGAACTCGGAGGGAGTAGTTACCTTATCCTGAGAGGACATCGGAATTATATGTTCGCGTTTGGTGAATAATTCTGAGCGATCCACACCGATTTTAAATAAGATGGGGTTTTCGGGATCAAGTGCTCGCAACTCATCCTCGAGAGCATCGTATTTCGCATCTGAAATTTCTGGAGTTTCATTATAATATAAATACCTGTGGCGCTCTATTTCTTTTACAAGTAATTGAATTCTGTCCTTAATATCTTGTTGATTTTCAGTCATATAATTCCCATTTTAAATATAATTTGTCTTTTGATTCTATGGCATGAATTTTTAACGATTCTTAAGTATATATAATCTAATTGTGTGAATGTTTAATGATTTCTCCTTTTGGCTTTTTGCTATCCAAATTTCTCATAAATAGTATTCATAGAATAGTTCTCATAAATAATATTGATAGCCATCATTATAATCACTACTGATATATTCGATAGAAATTCCATCAGGGCGCCGATCGGGAGGTACATAAATTAATTTTAAATTAGGAAAAAATGACTCTATTCCATTTCTTGCAAGTATTACTGCAGGGTGATTTTCTTCCTTAAATACCTTTTCTGTGATTATTAGTGTCATTTCGCGACATTGCTGTTCATCTAAAATCCCTAATGAATTAATATACAATTGCAAAAGAACGTGATATGTATAGGCCCATACGATTTCGTACGGTTGGTGCTCGATTAGTAACTTTAAGGGTGATTTGTTTATAAGGATCTCTGTACCAGGATAAAAATGCATCCCGCCAGTAAATCCTCCTCGATACATTCCCATTTCAACTAATCCTAAGCTAAGTCCAGCTCTTTGTTTTCCAATTACTCCCTTAACATCTTTTTTAACTTTTAAAAATATTTCAGGTATTTTTTTCTTTAATTCTTCAAGATTTATTTTATACACCCACTATACGTAATATTCTTGATTGTTATCAAGAATTGAATATTTTTGCCTAAATTACTATTAATTTCATTCTAATTAATTTTATGCTACCAACTCTCCAAATTTCTCACTGATCAAGTCCAAATGAGTCGATCTATGAATATGGGTTATAGTAATATTTTCTATAAAAGATGTATTTCTTGCAAACGTATAATTCACGCTTAAGTGGGGGTTCTGCTCCTTAATTTTTATCAGCGCTTCTTTCAGAAATATCTGGAGATAATCGTCGGAGGTCTCTTGGATTTTAAACTTGAATGGATTCATGATTCTAATCTGAATAGTATCTCTGTCTGTTAACTTCATAGTTGCGAATAATTCATTAGTATGAGTATAAATCTTTCTTTCATTCATATTTTTATATTTGAGGTCTACGCTAGTTCTGATTAATCGAGCTTTATTCCTTGGTAGGTAATTATTAGGAGTTTTAGTCTGATTTTTAGATTCTTCGTGTATTATTGGATTTTCAGTTTTTAGATTTTGGAGCTTAGCCAACTTATTTAGTAAAGGAAAGGCAATAGCTTTATGAAGTAGGCGAGAATCGAATCCATGTTCCACCCATAGCTTTAAATTAGTACATAAGACTCGAAACTGAGTGTGAATAGGAGATTCTGTAACGCTTAGTTGTTCAAGTTCAAGGGGATATGAATCTGTTATGTACACCTTTGATTTTGTGTGTTCTTGAGCGGTCTTTATAAAATATTCTACTTCACAAAACCCAGGAACAGAATTATTAATCAAACTTTGGCGCTGAAACATCCCATTCT
Organism: Promethearchaeota archaeon; assembly: GCA_016839845.1. Next base: position 1,751 of record JAEOTL010000163.1, on the reverse strand, counting down.
CATAAATATATACGCGATCTTGTTGGATAAAAATAGCGGGTTCTTGATTAATGTAGACTGTGATATCCTCATTGTCTAAACTTGCAGATAAATATTCGTTAATTTGAAATTCAAATCGAAATTTATGGCAATCCTGTTGGCTAATATTCATAATAAGGTTATGCTTAAGATGAATACATTCAGCAGGGGGTAATTGCATACAGTCAATCTCTAAAATCTTATTATGAGAGAGGTCTAATACCTCTAAGTTATGGATATGGCTTAATCCATTGAGTCTGGTAATATTGTTATGAGCTAAATTGAGCTTTTTTAAACGAGGAAACTGTTCTAACCCTCTTAATACTTTAAAGTTATTGTGCTGTAGGCTTAATTCTTCGATATTTTGTAATATCTCTAATCCTTTAATATCTGTGAGAGAGTTGTTGTCTAATATAACCTTGGTTACATGACTAAAGTTTTCCAATCCCTCTAATTTCGTAATGTCTTTAATTCGTTTTCCTGATAAATCCAAAAGTTCATGATTTTCAATGAAAAGAATCTCCTGTTCATATTTAAGCAATGAGTTTTTGAACGTCGTATATCTGAACAGGGAACTAAGTTGCTGAGGAGTTAAGCATGATACTACAAACTTGAGCCCAAAGATATTGACAATATCCTCGATATCAATATAAAACTCGCCATCTTCTAGTTTGTCAATTATTTTTGAGACAGTTTGTTGCTGTTCAGTATGCCGTAACTGTTTTATTTGAGTGAGCAATTGATGTGAAAGTTGATGATATTTTTCATTCGAAAATGAATAAAGAAATAAATTTGGCAATAAATTTGAGGCACTTCGCATGAAAAAGGCGAGATGAGTAGGTTTCTCTTTATAGTACAGAAAATTATCAAGGAGGCCAGAAATAAATTGGGGATCCTCTGAGACGGTTTGGAGCTCATCTTTTGTAAGATAGGTAAGATAGCCTTGTTGAGATAAAAATTCTACTACAGAGGGATACCCACTTACTATTCGTAGAGCAATCTGTTCTCTAAATACCCTTCTGGCTTGAGGATCACCAGCATCTACAAGTGTTTTTAAAAGTGGAAATGCTAAGTTTCGATGTAACAATCGAGTATCATAACCGTTCTCTGCCCATGCCTGCATATTCGAGCAATGCCCCCAAAATTCCGTTTCAAGAGTGATTGTCCTAAAATATGAATAACTATTATGATTTCCCTCTAAAGAGCGGTCTAACTGATCCGCTGCCTCATCAATTGATCCGATATTGTCATATTCACGTACTCGTGAAGTAGGAATATCTAATAACAGATACTTACATTGGTTAAATAACCTTCCTTTCACGTAAATATTAGTACGAGAATTTTCCAATTTAAGGGTAAGATAGTCATTAATTTTAAAATACAGCATAAAGACGACCTATTCCTATGGCGTAAGGATCTTCATTTGGATGGTAACCATAGAGAATTTGAAGTGATATAAAAAATAAAACAGATTAGTGGTTTTCAAAAAACTATATTTTTATCTTCAATAGAAGTATAAAAACAAAAAAATAGGAAGTTATAACTCTTATAAATAAAACTCTAGAATAGCTCGTGCCTTAAGATATGTTTATTCTTTAAAAAACGTATCCCAAGTCCCGTCAAAATACCACCTATAATAGTCAACCCATATCCCGAAATTCTCATTAAGCGGATCATGGTATCAGGGATAATATTAAGCGGATGTCCACTGATAGTATTAATATAACCGTTGA
>JAEOTL010000514.1 GCA_016839845.1 Promethearchaeota archaeon | reverse complement strand
CAAAGCTTAGAAATTTAAGTAATGAGCTAGAGACTATACTTGATATTATTCCTGGAATGCTCTATTGTATGGATAAGAAGGGAAATGTAACACGAATAAATCGATTATTTGCCGATTCTCTCAAATTAAAAAAAGAGGAAATAATAGGAAAAACCGCTTTTGATTTATTTCCTATGGATCAAGCTGAGTCTTTTAAAAAAGACAACTTAGATGTATTTAATAGTAGAAAACCAAAGTTAAACATTGAAGAAAGTGTTGATTTTCCCGATGGAAAAATATGGGCGCTTACTAATAAAATTCCTTATCATAATAAAGATGGAGATATCAATGGTATTATTGGATTATCTATTGATATCACCAAACGTAAAAAAATAGAACAAAAATTAAAAGAATCTGAAGAAAATTTCAGAACAATCACAGAAGATTCACATTTAGCAATAACCATTCTTCAAGATGATCTTGTGGTGTACACTAATCAAAAAATGGCAGATATGTTTGGTTATAACCGGGAAGAAATGTTAACTTGGACACCAAAAGAATATGCTAAAACGATAGCAGAAGATTCTTTAGAATTCGTTATGGAACAAGCACGAAAGAAACAATTAGGAGATCCTGATGTGGAGCTTCAGTATCCAATTCATTGTTTAAAAAGTTCGGGAGAAAAATTTTGGGTTGATAATATTTCTACAACTATTATGTATAATGGTCGTCCAGCTGATTTAGTAACAATAATTGATATAACAGATCGTAAAAATGCAGAAGAAAAATTAAGATCTCTGAGTAAATTAAAATCTGAACTTCTCACACGAGCTTCTCATGAGTTAAAAACTCCAGCTATGCATATTAAGGGATATGCTGATTTGTTACTACATAAATACAAAATGAAACTCGGTATTGATGAACTACAAATAATAAGTCATATAAAGAAAGGCGTTTTACGTTTAGAAACACTTATATATGATATATTACACAAAACTGAACTAGATTCCGGAACTGGAAAATTAAATATGGTGAAAAATAATTTATCTTCTTTAATTGATTTAAGTGTAAAAGAATTAAGAAGTTTTGCTGCGTTGAGAGAACATTCAATTAAACTGAACATAGATGATAATATTATAATAGATTTTGATGAAGAACAGATACGCCATGTACTGAATAATCTCATAACTAATGCCATTAAATATACACCATTAAATGGGATAATTGGAATCAATTCTACAATTACAGACGATTTTATAACAATCGCAGTACAAGATAATGGTATTGGACTGACAAATGAACAAATTAAAAGATTATTTACTCAATTCGGGAAAATAGAACGTTATGGGCAAGGATTTGACATCATTACCGAAGGTTCTGGTTTAGGTTTACACATCGCTAAAAAGATTATTGATTTGCATGGTGGAAAAATTTGGGTCGAGTCAGGCGGAATTAACAAAGGCTCAACATTCTATTTTTCACTTCCAAAAGTCGATAATGAAAAAAATTGAATTTAAAAAAGATCATCATCAAGATCTTCATTCCCTTCTGGGAATCTTCCGAATTCCTGCATATACTGCTGGAGTAATTCACTTTCTCTTTTTGTATACATTGGATCTTCATCGTAATTAAAATAACAAGCTTTTGAATTTGTTGATAATTGTTCTTCTAATGCTAAACGTAAGTTAGGGCTTCCTTGTATTAGTATTATTTCTTGGTTTTCATTAAAAATTTGAATAGCTCCTTCGGTTTCTGGGACAGTTTGGATGTTTTCGCCAGTTAAATCTAACCACTTATGTGGGGGTAATACTACAGGCGAGATTTCAAAGCGTAAATCGCATCTTAAACATCGATTTGCTTCTTCTAAGGCTAGATTCTTATCAAAACCCAATTCAATTTCATTAAAACTACTTTGACGTTGATCTAATGGTAAAAATGGCATTTGAAAACGTTGTTTGTCATAAAACGCTTCATCACGCCCAAAAATAGGGTTAGGATTATCCGGTTCAATTAAAATATCTTCAATTATTCCATCTCCTCCCAAATATTTATCAATTGAAGAAGCTGCCTTTCGTCCCATCGCAATCGCATCAACTACAGAGCTAGGACTATTTATAACTTCACCACCAGCAAAAATACCAGCGATATTTGTTTCCAAAGTTCCATCTTTCGCCTCTATTAAGCCTGAAGCTGAGATATTGATTTTACCTTCACTTCCTAAAAGAGACAGATCAGGAATTTGCCCAATTGCCAATATTACCATTTCAGTATTAATAGATTTTGTATTATACTCATCAAAAACAGGATTAAATAGGTTTTCATCATTAAATACAGAATCACAATGGATTAATTCAACTTCAGATATTTCTCCATCTCTATCTAAAACTTGTTTTGGTCCCCATGAACAATCAAGAATAATCCCTTCGTCTATCGCTTTCTGAATTTCCCATTCGTGAGCTGGCATTTCTTCTCGACATTCTAAACAAGTTATCAGTATTTCTTTAGCACCTAAGCGTTTAGCTGTTAGAGCTACATCTATCGCTACATTACCTCCGCCAATAACGATAACATTATCAGGTACTTTTACTACCTCGCCTAAATTAACCTTTTTAAGAAAATCAAGACCCCATAAAATATTTGGAAGATTTAAACCTTCGATATTAAGTTTTTTGGTATTTTGAGCACCTATAGCCAAAAATTTTGCATTAAAACCTTGATTTTGCAAATCATCAAGTGATAAGTGTTCCCCGACAACTTTATCAGTCTGAACATCAATTCCTATACTTAAAATGTAATCAAGATCTTTCTGAAGGACTGCTCGTTGTAATCGATATTCCGGAATTCCTAATCTTAACATACCTCCTAAATAAGAATTAGCCTCAAATACCGTAACTGAATGCCCTAATCTTCCTAAGTAATATGCTGTGGTTAATCCGGAAGGACCTGAGCCTACTACAGCTACCTTTTTCCCTGTTGAAGGCTTAATACTTATTTTAGATTTCCATAGGTCACTATCATTATCCATTGCAAATCGTTTTAAAGCACATATCGCAATAGGCTCATTAATTTCATTCCGGCGACATTCTAATTCACAATCATGGAAACAGACTCTTCCAAGAACAGATGGAAAAGGTGTTTTTTCTCGAATTACAGCTGCAGCCTCAGCATATTTTTGTTCTGAAATTAATCGAATATATCGTGGGACATCGATCTTTAATGGACAAGCTTCCCTACAAGGAACTAGTAACTTTTCGCGCTCAGCCCATAAGACATCTTTATCTGTGAGCGCTCCTGTTGGACAAACCTCTATACATGCTCCACAGAATTTACACCCTGACTTCTTTAAAGAAGGTGCAAGACTTCCAACAATAGTCTCTCCGTTAGAATATACAAATCCTAAAGCTTCAATACCACGAACATCTCGACATACTCTTACACATCTAGTACAACCAATGCATAGTTCATAATTTCGAATGAAAAGTGGTTCATCTTCAACATTCTCACGTTCTTGAGGTCTATAACGTGGAGTATCTTCTCGAATCCCAATATATTCTGCAACTTTCTGTAATTCACATCTTCCTAAGATAGGACAACAACGCTCTTCAACTGGAACATTAGGTGAGCATGGTTCCCTTGGACACCCTTCACGTTGTGCACACATTAAGCATGCATGAGGATGCTTTGAAAGGATATTCATTAACTTTTCCCGGCGTAAATTTTGAATCTCTGGTGAATCTGTTGCTATTATCATCCCTTCTTCTACAAGAGTGCTGCAGGATGTAGTCAATCCATCCTTTCCCTCTATTTCAATTACACAAAGTTGACATCCTTGATGTTCCTGAGAATTAGTACTATTGAATTTAGTTCTTCCTTGGAAAACCTCCTCATTTGGCTTTAATCCAACCAAAGTTGGTAAATCTGGATGAGCACAGAGACTAGGAATATAAATATCAGCATTAAGTGATGCTTCTAAAACACTAACCCCTTTTTTAACATCAAGTTTTGTACCATTTATTGTAATAGATATTGTTTCCATGTTAAACACTCTCTAAAGATAATTAAACATAAAATTAATTACTTTTTAATTGAGATACTGAGTTTTATTGTTTTAATTTCAAATTTTTTAAAGTTTAAGTAAATTTTATTAGTACCCTTTATCAAGATTGAGGTTTTCCCATTGCTATATTCATCTCTTTCTAAAAGATCTGTTTCCACAGCTTTTAATATTTTGAGAATGTTATTAAATTCGACTGAAACATCTTTTTGAGGATTTCCAGATGTTTCGAATAATCTAATAATTAAGAATATATTGTTTCCTTCTTTATGAGTTTTTGATTTCTCATGTTCTAATATCTTTTTTTCAGGATTTTTAATAGTTTGCAGGATAATATTAGGATTTAATATAGAAATTAAAGACATTTCTCCTTTCACGTTGTCTTTTAAATCCTCTCTGAAGTTAGCTTTAGGAGTATTAGTTATTTTCTCATCAAATCTTTCAGAAAGTAGAGGATAATTATATTCATAACCTTTTCTCCAAGCAGATGACTCTGTAAAATCTCCTTCATGAACCCATAAACCATAATCAATTGAATGTTTTCCAATATCTGCACATTTTGTCCTTTCTTTCTTCGGAACAACGTCTAAATATGAATAGAAGAGGGAACTAGCCCGTGGAGGTGTCCGCAATAATGAGAGATAAATACCTTTTTTGTTAGAACTAAACCCATATTTCGAATTATTTAGAATTGTTACTCCCAAATTTGATTCTGAAATATCTACATATTT
>JAEOTL010000162.1 GCA_016839845.1 Promethearchaeota archaeon | reverse complement strand
TTTTACCGGCAAATAATACATGCATCCCATAAATCGCTGCTACTATCCCTTGTCCAGTTCCTAACTCATTATCAAACTGATTTTTACATCTGGCATCGTTAACCGGAAACAAGGGAACTTTTAATGCCCCCTGCTTTTCCATAGCTTTAAATCTCTTAACCCCCGTAGTAGTCTCTTCTTGACAGGCTATAAGGGTTCCATCTGTAATCAATTCGGGAAATTCTTTATGCGCGGTTACAATCATATCAGCACCGTCATCAATCAAAATGTTTGGTTTCGCCTTTAAGCATTCACGTATACACCAATAAAACTCTTCATCGGTATTGCCATGCCATGCAAAGACATTAATCCCTTCTTTTACTAATGCAGCTGCAACGTCATCTTGAGTTGATAATGGGTTGCTACCACAGAGATAAACCTCGGCACCGCCTGATTTTAATGTACGAGCAAGATTCCCAGTTTCTTTGGTAATGTGCAAACACCCAGCAACAGTAATACCTTCCAAAGGTTTTTCTTGGGCAAATCTATCTCGAATAACTTTAGAGGTTACAGGCATCTTATTTTCTGCAATATACAGTGCTTCCTTTCCCTTATTGGCTAGACCTTCATCAGCAACTTTATAATTAACCATAAATAAATCACTTATACATTTTTATCCTAAATAAGTTTAATTAATTAATAAAGGTTTTTTTGGTCAAATGAATATAATTATAAATAATTTTTAACATATAATTATATAGGAAGATTAAAAATAAAAAAATGTAATATTATGAGTGACTTTAAAGATCAAAAGGAAGTCCAACAATTTGTTAAAAACTTAAGTGGGAATACTAAACTTAATGTTTCGAAAATTTCAAACGCGATGGGGCTTTCAAGACAAACCTATCAAAAAAAGGTCGATACTCTTAGAGAACAAAGTATAATTAGCAATTTTACGATTAATATAAATCCCTACATTCGCCCAAATAACCTAAAATATGTAATGATTGAAATAAAAACTAACCCAAAAGAACCCAACATTGTAGAAGAATTACTTACCATTCCACAAATGGTGATGCTCGATGGAATCGTTGGTGAGTACTCTCTATTTGCTTTATTCATCTTCAATTCACAGGAAGAATATTATCAAACCTTAAACCTTATTGATGAGACTATGGCAAAATCATATTTTAAAAAATATCAAATAATCGAAACCATTCGTGTGTTTAAGACTAACGGGATTAGCCTAAGGAATTTAAAAATTTCTTTTGATGCTGCTAAAAAATTTGATCTGAAAAGAATTGCTCGAACTAATTCAGATATCAAATATAATCCCGAGAAATTCCCTGGTTTAGTTTCTTCTATTAAAGATCTCAATGTTACCATAATAATTTTTGAAAACGGTAAAATAGTCATCGATGGGTTAAATAGGGACGTAACAATTGACGAAATGGAAGCCAGAATTGAAAATTATCTTCGGAAATTGGGAATTAAGTTTAATGAAATTGCTCATAACCAAAATCCAGATTTAGACAAGATCGATTACGAAATATTAAGTATTTTACGAGATGGTCAGGGGTTAAAACCCATATCAACTTACGAAATGAAAAATATATTTAATACTCAACTTAATTTAGAGATCTCACAATCTACAATTCATAATAGAATCAAAAAGCTTGAACAACAAGGTACCATATTAAACTACACTGTAAACTTTTCACCAGTAGATATCGGATTTAAAGGTAAATATCTCCTTCGCATTAAACCGAAGGATCTCTCAAAATATATTGATCTAGCTAGTCGCTTAGAATTAAACAAAAATATTACTGATTTGTTTAGAATAGGAGAACAATTTGGTTTATTAGCAATCGTAAGGGTTAAAAAGGTTGAAGATTACAGTAGTTTTATAAGAAAACTCTATTTAATGGAAGAAATCGAAGACACCTTTACTAACTTTGTATTGGATGAGCTAAAATCCTATACTAATTTTGTTATCTTTTAAAGGATATATTTCTGAATCAAATGAAATTTCCCTTGAGTAAATTCTTAATAATTCTGGTATATTCCATTACTTAAATTGGAAAAATTAAATCGGGAATAAAATCTCTCTCCATATTAAGTATGAATTACTTTTTTGAATTGTTATCCAAGAGGATTGGATTTTCAAGAATAGGACGGATAAATTTATCAAAAGAAAAAAAGCTTTATATAAAAACTCCCAATATTCTTATTCCAATAAAGAACGTGCTAATGAAGCAGTTTAGTTTTATACGGGAGTTTGAAAACCATGATTTATTCATTATATCAAAAGAATTTTTCTTAAAACTTGGATTTCTGCGAGAAAAATTCATAAATACGGGGTTTATTTTTGCATACCCAGGAACTCAAGAGAAATACCAAGACATCTTAGAGAGAAATATAGATATCTTCACAGAAGAAAATCTTTTATCAATAATTCCATTTAACATCCCTACCACCACTATTGGAAGAGACTTTACAAAAAGAGAAATTTCGAATTATCTCTCAAATTCAGTTAGGATATTAAAAAAGCATGAGAATTTGAATTTTGGATTATCTGTAAAACTATTTGATTATCTAGAACTAATCGATCTCTATGTTAAAATTATAAAGGAGCATGAAAATATAAAACTTCTAAATTTAGTGGATCTGTTTGATAATACTAGCAATTTCAGAAATATCCTAAAAGTTATCATAAAAATAAAACGAGAGTTTGATAACAATATAGTTATTATGGTTTCTGGCAGAATACTACCTAAACATTACCCGATGCTGGTCTATTTAGGAGTAGACTTAATTGATTCCTCGTTTTTATTATATCTTTCAGCAGAAAACTTTTATGACACAATTGAGCACCTACTCCCAATATATAAGATGAAATATATTCCTTGTTCTTGTGTTGCATGTAAAAGTAATTTGAAAAACTTATCTGGGGTAAAGTATTCATCAGAAAAGATAGATCTACTCTGCTTACATAATCTGATAAATGCCAGAAACTATATGATGAAAATTAAACAATATTTGAGTTTTGAGGATTTTCGAGCTTTCGTAGAAAAATCTACTTTTGATGATATTTCTCTTATCTCTATTTTGAGAACTTTAGATCAAGAATATTTTGAAGATATAAAATCTGAGACACCCCTTGCTCAAAAGAATAAGAAAATAAATTCCTTTGGGCAATCCTCATATAACAGACCCGATTTTGGAGAATTCAGGGAAAGAGTGATAAATAGCTTTGAACCAGAGCCATGGACAACTTTAATTATTTTACTCCCCTGTTCTGCTAAAAAACCTTACTCTTTATCTAAGTCACACAAATCATTTCACAGAAAATTGAGGAAATTTCACGAATTCCCCAGTTTTCAAGAACTCATTCTAACTTCTCCTCTTGGGGTTATCCCTCGACAATTGGAAGATATATATCCAGCAAGTTCCTATGATATCTCGGTAACAGGTGATTGGGATGAGACAGAGATTTCAATAACCTCGGAGATGCTTATAAAAGTCCTTGAAAAATTTAATGAAAATATCCCAATAATATGTCATCTTGAAGGAGAATATAGTAATATCGCAAAGATAGCCAATTCGAAATTACCTCATAGATTTTATTACACAAACACAGTTAAGAAGACTACAACTAAAGAGTCTCTCAATTCACTTGAAGAATTAGTTAAGGAACATGTAAATGATTTTAAACCTGTAAATTATCTACCCGCCGGTGACTTCCTCTTTAAGACCTGGATTCGAAAATTTATAAAAAATTTAGATTATCAATTTGGCAGTGATTCAGGAATAAAGGTTATAACAGATAATTTAAAACCAATAAAACCTAAACCTAATTCGCAAATTGATTTAATAGACCTAAAAACAGGAGATAAACTCGGTGTTTTTAAACCAGTATCGGGTCAAGTTGATTTAACGATTAAAGGAGCTGCCCGATTGTTTAAATATCCATATTCACTGGATTCAAACATAATTATTTTTGATGGACAGAAGATACAAGGAAGTAATTTATTTAGAACAGGAATATTAGAATATAATTCCCATCTAATACCCAGAGATGGTGTCGTAGTTGTTGACAAAGAGAAGAAAAAGATAATAGGAGTAGGAAGGATGATAGTTGGATCCAATTTTATAAAAAACTCAATGACAGGTAAAATTGTTGAAATCTATGAAAAACTATAAGGAGAACAACTTGTTTTTTCTTGGAGAATTACAGGCTCTAAGGGAGCGATCTCTAATGAAAAAGAAACAAATAGATAATAGTTTGCTAGATAGACCAGTAACTTTTTGGATAAAAGAAGACAGATTACTCAATGAAGTGGGCAAAGAATTCACCATTATTTTAAGAACAAAAGGGTGTAGTTGGGCACTAGGTGAAACTGGAGGATGTTCTATGTGTGGTTACGTACAAGATGCATATATTGAGGAGATTGATCAGAATCGAATTATAAAACAATTTGAATTCGCGTATAATGATAAAATTGGTGAGATTACGTCAGATGGAAGTAATTATGTATTAAAGATCTTCAATTCTGGAAGCTTCTTTGACGATAGTGAAATATCCACTGACGTTAGAAAATATATATATAAAAAAGTAGCAAACGTAGATAACATAAAGGAATTTGTTGTTGAAAGTAGGGTAGAATATATTACTCCTGAAAAACTCCGAGAATTATCATTTTATTTAAAGGGTAAATATGTAGAGATTGCTATTGGTCTTGAATCGGCCAATGATTATATTAGGAATTATTACATCAATAAAGGAATGGTTTTTGAAGAATTTACAGAAGTTTTAACCTTGTGTATGGAATTTAACATTGGGGTGAAAGCTTACTTGTTATTGAAACCTCCTTTTCTTAATGAACAAGGAGCAATAGACGATTGTGTTGCTTCGATAAATCGTTTGATTGATTTGAACGTAAACACAATTTCAATAAATCCCTTAAACATCCAAAAAGGAACCTTGGCAGAACGATTATGGTATCAAAACAGATATCGCCCCCCCTGGTTTCATTCTCTTTTTAAAGTTTTAAAAAAATCTTTGACTCAAGAAAAGTTAACCCAAGTAAGGGTTGTATCTGACCCCAGTGGTGCCGGATCAAAGCGAGGGATTCATAATTGCCTTAAAAAGGAGTGCGAGAAATCAGCCCAGATGCTCCTTAAACAGTTCACACTTTCTCAAAATTTAGCTGTGTTAGACCAACAAGAACATGAATGTGAATGTAAAAGAATATATCAACTTCAAAAAAGTTTCTATTAAGTTTATCCCATATCTATTCTTCTAGAATTATTAAATATTTAATATAAATAATATTGGACAGCGTTCCGTCAAAATTTAAATAAGGTATATTATTCCCTTTCTTGCTTTTCCTAAGGACTCCAGTCGATTTTAACAGCTTCTCATTTTTGTACGAAAAACCATTATCTTTAAATACTAACCACCATCTTTTATTTTAATTTTTAATTATCGAGCTAGGGAACCGCTTGAAGAAAAGCTGGGTAAAATTAAATCTATTCTATATTGGAAAATCGAAAAAACATCAGATTTTTCGAGCAAAGCAATGGAATACAAGTCTTGAGAAAATCTTTAAGCAACCCATTTTCAATGAAAAGTATGAAAAAATTGGCGTCGTTAAGGATATATTTGGCCCTATAAACTTACCGTTCATTTCTATAAAATCTCTACCAGATCAAGAATTTGGTCCCAAAATAAAACTATATACAAAACTATCATAGTTTTCACACCATCTTTAAATTTTAGATTTAAAAAAAAGGTGATAACAATTTCAAGTTGGAGAGAAATAAATTCAGCGTCAAAAGAAAACCTTACTGCTGAAAACGATATTTGTAACGAATGTGGAAATAGTATATTTTTCGATGAAAACAGAGGATTATTGGTTTGTGAAGATTGTGGATTAGTACATTCCGAAAAGCATATTGATCGAGGTCCTGAATGGAGAGCTTTTGATGCAGATCAGAAAAAGAAAAGAACTCGTACAGGAGCTCCAATGACTTATATGATTCATGATAAGGGGCTAAGTACTATGATAGATTGGAAAAATCGAGATATTTTTGGTAAAGAAATCCCAGCAAAATCGAGAGGTCAAATCTATCGGCTTCGCAAATGGCAAAGTCGTATTAGAGTTTCAGATGCGACTGAGAGAAATCTTACATTTGCATTGAGTGAGCTTGACAGGATGGCTTCAAATTTGGAGCTTCAAAAAAACCTAAGAGAATGTGCCGCAAAAATATATCGTGATGCCGTTGAGGCCCATCTTATTCGAGGGCGAAGTATAGAAGGTGTAGCTGCTGCAAGTTTATACGCGGGATGCAGAATGTTTAAAGTCCCGCGCACATTAAACGAGATTGCAGAAGTTGCTCGTGTAGATAAAAAGGAAATTAGTCGATCTTTCAGATTTATTTCAAACGAATTAGATCTTAATCTGAATCCTACAAAACCCATGGATTTTCTAAATAGATTCATCTCAGAGTTAAGTTTAAGCACAAAATGCTTAAAAATAGCGAAAACTATTATTAGAATGGCTGAAAGTAGAGGATTGACATCAGGAAGAGGTCCTACAGGAGTTTGTGCTGCTGCAATATATGCATCTAGTATTTTAGCAAGTGAGCGCAGAACTCAGAGAAGTATCGCCAGAGTAAGTTGCGTTACTGAAGTTACCGTTAGGAATCGTTTTAGCGAGCTTGTTGAAAACCTCAATTTAGGGATATCTCTAAAAAGAAACCAAAAATAAAAGGCAGGTTCAAAGGTATCGTTTTTTTTTTTTATTTTCTTTCGGAATGAATTTCCCTTCAATCGTATTTTTATATCTGGTTGTATCATCACCATACTATAGCATTTAATGAGATGTTTTTTTTTATTGTTTAAATATCAAGTTAAAAAATTGATAGATTAGGTGATATAAAATTGGCTAATATTGTAAATCAGGATGAAGTAAACTACTTTCTATACCGGATTGAGAAAAATTTTCCTAATTTCGTAGCCGGAATCATAACAGATAAACATGGATTTTCTGTCGGCTCCAAAATTTCTAATAAATTATGGGTACTCGAAAATACATTGGCATTATCAGCAATTACTAAGAAAAATGATTTCATTGAAGATTCGAATCTTATTCAAATTAAACGCGACTTAGATAAATCAAAAAACTACAAATTACTTGTTCTTTTAGAAAAATCTAAAGACTATAAAAGCCGTTTAAAACCACTTAAAACCATAATAAAATCTCAACAACTGTTCTAGACTACCAATTAACTCGGATTAAAAAAGTAGAGTTTTTTCTCGTATATTGTAGAAAAATCACTAGCTTACTTAAATTTTTATAGCTAAAACTCCTTGATTACCTAGTATAATATAAGAGAATAAAATTTAGTTAGGTTTTAATAAAAACATTTAAACCTAATATTGGTGATTTAATACTCCGTAGGTTGACAAATATTTGAGTTATTCTGAAGATGAACTTGCATTAAAAAAAATTCTCAACAATATCATAAATAGCACTCCTGGTCTGAAATATGCTATAATTATTGATGATACGGGGATCACAATTTTGAGTCAATCAAAATTTACATTTTCTGAGGATGAAAATGTCTCTATTGAAAAGATTGGGGCAATTGGAGGGGCAGTTTTTATTGCAGGGGAGGAACAAGGACATATTCTAGGTTACGGAAACATAAATTTGCAAATTACAGAATATTTTGAAGGAATGATCTTTTCGATGAAAGTTGGAAAAGGAGTATTATGCATAAGTACTGATAAGAAAGTCCAAATAGGATTTGTTATAGCAACCATGAAGAAGTGGGCACCAAAAATAGGAGAGATATTAGATAGATATTTACAAGTAGAACAAGAAAAATTGAGTGAAGAAATGCAAAAACTATTTCGATCTGATTCTATTGGATTATTATGACTTTAAAATAATAAGATGGCATAGATTTTGCCTAGAAACACTAACACTAAATTCTCATTTTAAGGATATACCTTTAAGATCAAAAATGTTCTCTCGTGTCAGGCTATAATCTCTATGCGTTATTGGGACAATAATCATGTTTCCTGCCTGGGTACTGACTCAAATCTCATCGCGTTGGAAACCTCCTTTGCTTGATTAAGAGCCCATTTTTACAGGATAAATTTTGATTATTAAATTCAGGATATCAGCAAATCCTTGCGCTACATAATCATCTGTTTGTCATATGTGCCCTCGATATTGCTTAGTGTTCCATCATCATTTTCCCAATTTATTAATAGAAGATAATAATTAAAAAGATTTCCTTTATTCTGAGAAAGGAAATGGCTCTTTTTTATCAATCCCTTTAATTTTATCTTCTATTCTTGCGATAAGACTATTCACACAATCATAAAGGATTTTTTTTATAATCTCATAATTGAGATCAATTTCAATATCGTTATGATGAAAATCATCATCCTTATAAAATGCCTTATAGACATTCTCTGTTTTTATAATTTTATATGAACTATCAACGATAAAAGCATATACTAACTCACTCTCATATTCTTCTTTCATTATTAAAGAGAGCATGGCAAACTCTTTTTTGCCCCGTGCCCATTGGGAGGGAATCTCAAAATTGAAGTTAACAATTTTCTTTTTCTTGGTAATTAAGACGATTTCAAAGAAAGGTTCATTTATATCCAAATCAAAAAATTTCAAAAGCCTATTTATAACTTCTTCTTCCAATTTTTCATCCGGATAAGATAAATATACACTTGGACCTTCAATTTGGTTAAAATAGGTTAAAACTAAATGAATACTAAAGATCACCAGAAGTTTATAAAATAATATATTAAATAAATTTAAACTTAATTTATTAACAAAGATTAAATTGAGATTTTACCTAATTCTGATTGATTAATGAGAGGAGATCATCGTATGAACCGAGTAAATTATGGATGCTTGTTTTAGTCAATCCCTCATTAGGGGTACCTTCAAAAACCATCTTTCCTTTGTCTAAAACTAGCATAATATCTGCCCAATTTTGAACGAAAAAAAGATTGTGTGTCGTAAATAAAATTGTTAAATTATTGCTTTTCCTCAAAGATTCAAGAATTCGAAGATGGTTGTAAATAGATTTAAAATCAAGATTAGCAAAGGGTTCATCTAAGATTAATAGTTTAGGTTTCATAACTAATACACCAGCTAAGGCAGCCCTCTTTCTTTGACCCCATGAGAGGTTAAAAGGAGATATATTTTCATAATCCAATAAATCAACTGCTTTCAATGCCCAATTAACTCTTTGTTGGACTTCTTCCTCGTCAAGACCTAAGTTTCTTGCCCCAAAACTGATATCCTCACCAATAGTGGGGGCGAATAATTGATCATCAGGATTTTGAAATAGATAACCGATTGACTGCCTTATTCCCCATAATTTTTTCTTATCTCTTGTAATTGGGTGATCAAAGATTTTTATCAAACCAGAAATCGGTTTTATTAATCCGACCAATAATCTCAACAAAGTTGTTTTTCCTGATCCATTATTCCCAGTTAAGGCTATTATCGAATTTTTTTCGACTTTAAATGTTATATCTTGAATCTTAAATCCTGAATTATACCTAAAATTTAAATTATTAACATCTATGGCAAAAATAATGTACCTACCTCGTTATAAATTGACTGCAAATCAAGAACAAAAATGAAACTACTCATCAAAAATAAAAATGTGACCAATAAACCAATATCCAAAACTCTAAATTTCTTTCGAGCAAAAGTTATTTTACCTGAAAAACCACGCATCTTCAGACTTTCATATAATTTTTCACTTCGTTCCATATTCACTACAATGCTTTTCCCCATAATAAATGCATGAGTTTTCAACTTCTGCCAATATGAGGAGATCTTCTTACCCCTTACTTCTTGGGCTTCTAAAATCTTTTTATTCGAAGTTGCAAATATAGGAATATAATGAAGTGTAATTACGAGAGATCCAACAAAAACAGAAGGTATTCTTAATTTAGTTAATGCTTCTATAAATTCTGAATAAGTTAGAGATGATAAAAATGAAATGAAAATAAAAAATGAACCTATTACTCTTAAAAATATTAGAGATGCAAGATATAAACCCTCTTGATATACTTGAATTTTAATAGAAGCGTCTATCTGAAAAATTACAGTATTCCCAACATAAAAAGGTATGAAAATGACTATCAATAGGACGAAAGGAAGTACAATTTTAAGTCTTGAGATAGTCTTTATGGTGTTTAATCGAAAAATAACACTGAAAATTAAGGTACTCAATAAAACCGTTATAATAAGATAAATATCACTGACAATAAGAAAAGGTAGGACAAGGATAAATGGCAAAACTAATCGAGTTAAAGGATGACTTTTATTGAGGAAATTTACTTCATTTTCCTGTCTAAATGGTAATGTAGTTTTCAAGTCCTATTCCCCTGCTCTTTAAAATTCTCATTATTACTTCAAGAGATCATACTATTTTCTATTAGAGTAATATTTATAACTTTTCATACTTTTTTATATTTTAGTAGTATTTTATTCCTTTCTAAAAAAAATTAACGTTTATAGCTTAAAAATGCATTTACCAGATGGGTTGCTTGATCCTCTTACTTTAATTGTTTTGTGGGGAATTGTGATTTTGGTAATGATCCTTGGATTTTTTAAAATTGGGAAAATCTTTGAGAATGAAGATTCTGAAAAGATAATTCCTTATATCGGAGTTTTAGCGGCAGTAATATTCGCTTTTCAATTTGTTAACTACCCAATAATCGGGGGTACTTCGGGACACTTAATAGGAGGAACACTTGTCGCAATAATATTGGGCCCTTGGGCTTCGGTGATTGTATTATTCCTAATATTAGTAATCCAGAGTCTTTTAGGTGATGGCGGAATTACTGCTATAGGGGCAAATGCTTTTAATATGGGGATAATTGGGGGAATTGTTGGATTTTACATTGTAACTGGTATTGTAAGACTTTTAAATCATACTTCTTTGAAAAAAGAGAGGAAGCTTATTATTGCCACAGCGCTTGGATCATATATATCAGTAATTTTAGCTTCTATTGCATGTGGTATTGAGTTAGGGATCGCAGGGATTATTCCTTTTGAAGTTGCAATTCCTGCGATGGTTTTTTGGCATATTTTTATAGGGATTGGGGAGAGTATTATATCTACTCTAATTGTATTTTATATTTATAGAGTTAAACCAGATTTTATCACAACAGAATCAATATTAGGTGTAAGTATTTATGAGGTTAAAAAAATATAGATCTTTTATAATTTTAAGTGTTTTAATTGTTGGAATGCTTATGTTATTGATGTCTATTGGATTTACACTAGGTTTTCTTTCAAATAATCCTGATGGTCTTGAACGGGTTTTAATTGATCAAAAAGGAGAAAGTTGGGTTGAGAATCTCACTTCCCCTTGGGTGCCTTTATTAAACTGGATATCAAACGACTACATTGCTGGAATTGTAGGAGTTATTCTCACATTAGGAATTATTATGAGTGTCTTTTACACTTTAAAAAGGGTAAAGAAAAAGAACAACTTTAAAAAAGCCTTAGACTAGCATTCTTTTTAAGATTAATATTAGTCTAAGAGATAATACAGCTAATAAAAAAAGCCAAATTAAATAATGAAAAAGGGCTTCTAATTATATTAAAAAAAATTATTACGTTCTCTTTATGAATCTAATTTTCTTTATTAAATCAGCTACAGTGAATCTTACCAGGTACACAATTAAGGATATCCCTGGATCTTCTGGAAGATTAGATGTAATTTCCCGATCCATTTTGGCAGCATTGTTAAAACTAAATGGTTTTGAAGAAAATTTGGAGATTTGGACTTTTTTGGATAACTTTGGGACTTATATTTTCGATCCCCAATTGCTAGATTATGAAACATTCCCCAAAACTGAATTGTTACTCACTGATTCATTTGTAAACTTTCTGAAAGGAAGGACAAAGGACAATCCATTAAGATCTATTACAAGATCTGATTTAACTATGATAAAAGCAATTAAGAAATTTCAGGGCTTAAATTACGAAGTTTTTATTTTAAAAGAGAATGGTCTCCCATTTTTGGATTTAATTAGTGAGGTAAGTGAAAAGAATAGTTTATTTATAATTGGGAGTCAAGAAGATGCATTTCTTAATACTAAGGAACTAGTAGAATTAAATCTCCAAACTGTAAGTTTTGGAGCTCAATCATATTTAGCCTCTTCAGTTATACGTTTGTTGAAATTACATATAAGGGCATTATAATAAATTTTTTATTATAGAGTAATTTTAAAATATTATTCTTTTTATTGAGATTTTAGGACTACAAACGAAATTGAGTGAAATAGAAGATAACCAAAAACGGGCTCGCCAAAAGGAGATTTCAAGTAGATATATTAATCGACCAGTAATCTTTTTAATTAAACTTAAGTTTACTCCAAACCGGATTTCTTATTTAGGATTTAGCTGTTCGATCGTTGCCTCATTAATGATTGCGGTATTCGGGTTATATTTTTCTATTTATCTTTCATGGATTATTCCTTGTATAATGGGAATAGGGGGTGCTATGGATTTATTTGATGGAGAAGTTGCGAGAAGAACAGGAAATGAAACTCAGGCCGGTGCATTCTTAGATTCGAACTTGGATAGACTCTCTGATGCAATTTTTATTTTAGGCTTAATATACGGAGGATTGATTAATTATTTGTTGGGCTACATTCTTCTGTTTTTGGTTATCATGATTTCTTATATACGTTCAAGGGCAGAAAATGAAGGTGTTAATATGAAGGGAGTTGGTTTCATGGAAAGGGCTGAACGTTTGCTATTTCTAATTTTCGCAATTATATTTGAACTTATATTTTATTTTGTAACTGATTTATTATTTGGGGTACCTTTCACCATCCTTGTTCCTTTTATTACAAGAATTCATGTTACACCAATCTTCCTCATCAGTATTATAATCTACACGTTTACGTTATTATATACAGTCTTACAAAGATTTAGCCATACATTCAAAACATTAAATAAAACAAAATCTGCCAAAGTGAGTCTTTAACTTCAGATGACAAAATTCTAATACGGTATTTCTTACTATTTTTCCGCATAAAGATAAATTTTTTAAGTTTTAGACAATTCAGTTTGTTTATACAGTGAAGGTAATAAAGAAATTAATAAAATTAGCTGATTATCATTCCTAAAAAAAGAAAAAGTGGCGGAAAAAGCGGATCTAGAAAAGGTCAAGACAGTAAAGTCCAATGCTACAAATGTGGGAGAACCGTAGCACGAAGTAAAGCAAAGGCTGTAACAAGGAGGACTTCATTAGTTGATGGGAGGATGTATGCGGAGTTAAAGAAATCTGGTACAATTATCCAAAGTTCTTCCTCAAGAAAATACTATTGTATAAGTTGTGCAATCCACTCTCATCAGATTAGTCAAAGGGATAAAAGCTTAAGAAGAGAATAATCCTTAGACTATTTCAGTTTCATAAAAAATGAATTATAGATTCAACTGCTTAAAGAAAGTTGGTAAAGTATAGTTTATTTTGACTTGATCTTTCTCTGTAATTTCAATAATAGCTCGTATTAAATACTCATTTTTCAAGCTCTCCTCCGGTTCATAGATTTTAGCTTTAGCTGTGGATTTGATTTTTAGGGTATAATTTTCAGCAATCCCAATCACATTATCGCTTGTTTTAACTAATATTCCTAATAATCCTAATTCGTAATGAGAAACAATAAATAGAATTTTGGAGGGTTCATTGGCATTCTTTTCAAAATAGACTACTTCAAATTGATCCTCCTTAAGTTCCTTTGGCAGTTTAGTAAAGGGGATAACTTTCTTTTTACCCGTGATATAAGGGAATGGAGTATAAAATAAGAGATTAAAACTTGAAATTTTTTTAATTTGCTCATTATATTTCTCCACGTCTTTAATGGAATATGATTTATCTAGTAAGAGATCCAGTTTATCAACCATATCTTCAGAAGAATAGCCATCCAAAACCGTGGCTATATAAGCTCTTTTCAATTTTTCAATTAATATTTCACTTTTCAATGTTAACTTGTAATCAATTGAGATCTCTAATGCTTGATTGTAGAGGTTTGCGGCAATTTGAGAGTGTCCTAAAGCTATAAAATAATCCCCAAGCTCACTAAACACAATGATCGCATCTAGAAAGTTTTCTTCTAAATCCCTACTGGAAATTTCTTCCATAATGGACATCGCAGCTTCCCGATCTTCACCTTGGATATAAAGAGCAATAGCCTTCCCTATAAGACATTTAAGTTTCAATCTATCGTCTTCATAGAGTTCTGCTAATTCTTCAGTAAAGTTATATTGCTTTATGGCCTTTTTATATAATCCATAAAAAAGGCAAATCAAAGCCTTAATATAGTTGAGGGTTAAACATGTTTTATAATTATGGATAATTGTAGAAAACAAGGATGCCCTTTCAAGTGAACTAATAGATGAATTTATTCTACCTAGTGAAACTAATAGATATGCACGCAAAAATTCCATTTTACTTATTTCAGAACATATCAATTGTTCAACTATTTCATAATCTGTACGACTGGATAATTCTCCTGAAGCAATTTGGAGTAATGATATCAAAAATCTATTTCCTTTCTTTAAATATTTAACCGCTTCTTTAGATTCGCCTTTTATAATTGCTTTCCTTGTTCTTGTCATATATTCTCTAGATATTTTTAAATTTTCGAGGAATTTTATAATACCAACTACTTTGTCCTCCTCACTTTGAGGAAGAACTTGAGTTGAGATATATTTCTCAGCGATATCGATCTCTTTCAAGTACTCCGAAGCCCCAATTTCAAACTTCATCCCCCCATCGGGATTTTCTAATTCGATATCCTGGGAAAGAATTGAGTCTTCGGTGACAGTTATTGCTTTTTCAATTAACCAAGTTATTTTTTGTTCAGCGGGGTAAGTTTTAGAGCGTTCAATCATGTATGACAATGTATAATTTAGACTCCTTTTCCAAATATCTTTATAGTAATTTCTCAATTGGGTTTTAGTCGTCGTTCTCTGTATTTTTAATAGAAAGCTCGAGAGAGATAATATATTGATTTTCCCTTTATAGAGTAAACTAGTGTTTTTCACGAGCTTAAAATCATCTGTTACTAAGTGAACAGGAAGGGAATTACTTTCTTCAATCAGATTTTTTGCTATATAAACAAGTGAAAGATCAGGATCCTGTGCGGGAAATCTTACACTATAAGGAATAAGATCATTCTTAACATCTTCAATTTCAATTGGTAGAATTTCTTTTACATTCATTATCTGTCGTAGTTTATCTTTGTAAGTGTGAGGTGCTTTAATTTCATCGAATACTACCTCAGAAATGAAATACTCATACCCAAGTTCATTTGCTGCCCTTTCTAAATTCCCTATGATGTTGCGAGCTCTAATTTGGAGCATGCAAATAAAGAAATTCGCATCAAAAACCATTCTCTCTTTCTTTTCAGGCATATACGAACAACGATATTTTGATATCTATATAAAAATCTTATTTTAATATATATTAAATAGTAAAATATGATAATATTATTTTATAAACTGTGAAAGTAAGAAGTTTAAAAAAAACCTTTGAGTGTGATGCTAATCAAAATTATTGATATAATTGGGTATTCTGGCTCAGGAAAGACATATTTTATTATGAATGCGATAAAATTAATTAAAAAACAATTAAGCTATAATGTGGCAGTAATTAAAAATGTAAAACATCATCAAATCGATAAAGAGGGAAAAGATTCTTATATTTTCACCAAATCGGGTGCATCATATTCAGCAATAAAAAATATTCATAACGATATGAGCATTTTCTTGAATGTAAATGAATTTAGTATAGAAGAGATCATAAATTGGCTTCAGAATGGACCGTATAAATTAAATTTGTTATTAACGGAAGGATTTAGAGATTTGAATAATCCAACGGTGTTATGCATTAATAATATAGAGCACATTGAACCTCAATTAAGCAATAATATCAAAATGATATCTGGGATAATTTGTAATAGTATTTCTGATGAAAAAAGTTGGTCAGACCTCCCTATTGTAGATATTGAGAAAGATTTCCAGAAATTTTGCCAAATTTTTGGTTTGGGTATATAACTATTTATTTTGTTCTCTCAATATTTTTCCAAAATGAAGCAAACTCTCGGCAAATAAATTTTAACTCTGTTATGATCTCTTGATCTTGGTCTTCTTCAATAAAAAATTCAGTTAATTTTTCATATACCTCAATTTCAGTTGCATCATCATCCACAGAATTTTGTATGGTTTGAATTAGGGTATGTAAAGGAATAATTATCTCCTGTATCAGCCATTCTTCGAAATATGGTTGATCTGTGGGAGATTGAATATTATAAGTTAACATTATTTGAGTTAATTCTTCGTCGGTATAGAAAAGAGAAGGTGGGATTTCAATATCAAAATCATCCTTTAATTGCTGTGTAATTTGATCTTTATTTAGACTAATAACAAAATCAGGCCAAATATCATCACTGTAATTAATATCCTGAAAAACAAACAGCTCTAAAACTCTCAGAGCAATATTTCTACCTATATAACGGCTCCTTGGATCAATAAAATTTATTGAAGCCGCATCTGGGGTTGTATTAAGAAAAATTCTGTCAATTAAAACGTAGAGTATTCTACACATATGATCAACAATTATATTAAACATAAGCGGGGCGTTGTTTGGGTTTTCCGAAAGAATTTTATTCTCTTGCTCGATTAAATTGGCAAAATTCAAATTAAAACTCTTCAGAAATGTCTTAAAAAACCCAAAATTTAGTTGAGAAATGTCTTTATTAAAAATTTTCTTAAAAACTATATTCAAATGCTCTATATTTGATAAGCTGTATAAATAATTGGAAAAACTCTTAATATTTCTGATTGAGCTCGTTCCAATCACCTCATCAACATTTTTATTATAGTTATTCAAGGTTGATTTAAAGATATTGGGAAGCGAAAGAATATCTCCTACTTCCAAAGCTTCTAGACCACTCCCAAAATAATATTTCATGTAAAGAAGGAATAAATTTAATTGGGATTTAGGAGAAGGTAGATTATTTGCTTGAAAAGTGGAATATAATGTTGATTTTTTATCAAGAAAATTGAAAAATCGAATTATAGCATTTTTTTTCTCGGTACTATATTCTTCGAGATTTACTAAG
>JAEOTL010000513.1 GCA_016839845.1 Promethearchaeota archaeon | reverse complement strand
ACAATCACATTGGATAAAGAGAGATTTCTTATTCCAGAGCTTATATTTAATCCATCCTCAGAGTTAGAGGAGGATTCTCTACCTACAGCCATTATGGATGTAGTGGAAGCATGTGACATAGATATTCGTCCCGATTTGCTAAACAATATATTCTTATCGGGTGGATCCTCTATGTTTCCAAATTTAAAATCTAGGATTTATCAAGAATTAGAACTGGAGTTAGCCAGAAGAAAAAAGAAGGATCAAGTAGTAAGAATAATAGCTCCAAGCGAGAGAACATTCTCAGTATGGATAGGTGGTTCGATACTTGCCATGATTCCTGAATTTTCTAATAACTGGATAACCAGGGCAGATTATTTTAAAAATGGGATACCCCCTAATTTACTCTAGCATTCCCATTACACCGCCAAAATGACTTGTGTCACCGTCATATTACAGCTAAATAAATAAATTCTCATTGTATTGCATCACATCAGAACTGTTTATGATTAGGTTTTATAACAAATGGAAGAATTAGACCAAAAAAAGTATTATCGACCAAGTTATTCCGTATTATTTAATAAGATTAAGGATATTAAGACACCGATTAAAACCGAAATTTTACGGGCACTTCTTGATGGTCAATGGCATTCGGAACTTGAGTTAATAAGAATCACAAAACGACAGCAAAAATACATGGGTGCAGTAACTTTAGGGATGATGATAAATAACCTAAATGTTGCTTTAAAAAACAATTATATCGAAACTAAGTATGTAAATGGAAAGCTTTTCTATAAGTGTAATGATAATTACGTAGGGTTAACGAGAGCCGCATATAGATTTGACTCAAAAAGATTCTTTTAATTAAAGATACCAGACTCCTGTATTTATGCAAAGGGTGCAATTATCCTTTTTTTATACACTGATCTTTATAGATTTTATAATCTTGGCAATTTGAACAGAAACCTTTGCCACTCTGATCCTTAAAACTTTCATTCCAACACTTAGGACATATGTAATAGTTATAGAATCGTTTATTCTTCTTCAATGAAACCTTGAAAATATTGAAATTACATAACGCACATGATGAGGTGAGCATTGTTAACTTGCCCTTCTTAGGAAGAGATAAATATCTCTTGCAATTTTCATCAGCGCATACTAAAAACCTTTTATCCTTAAGATTTATGAATTTCATGGGATTTTTATTACAATCGGGACATAATGATGAAGTGGTTGCGATTTTATAATTGATTTTATAATTATTAGCTTTAGATATTATTTTGTGTTTATTTACAAGGAACTTATCAAACAAATCTAAGAACTCTTTTTTAACTTCGTTAACTACATCGTTAATTTTCCTTTTCTTTTCTTTTATTTCACCTAGTTTTAATTCAACTCTTTTTGTGAAACTAGGTTCTAAAAAAGGCAACCAGATCTCAATTAGACTTTCAATAAGAAATTTCCCTAAATCGGTAATTGAATATTGAGATTTTTCTCTTTCGATTAATTCTCTTGTTTGTAAGATCTTAATGATAACTGGTCGTGTTGATTTGGTGCCAAGGTGGTTTTTCTCCATTAATCTTAATAAAGAGGTATCCGAATAATTCGGTGGTGGTTTTGTCTCTTTTTGGACAAACGATATTTCTTTTATTGGGACTTGATCTCCCGTGATTTGAATAGGATCTTCATATTGAGGTTTAAGGAAAGGTGCGATTTCTAAGAATCCTTGAGAAATTAAAGACACGCGTTGTGAGCGAAATGGTTCATCTTTAATTAAAATTTTCAGTATCTGGGAAGATTCTGTTGCATCTTCACCAAATAATGCAAGATAATGGCGTGCTAAGATGTTGTATACCTTTTTTTGCAGAGAATTTTCTAATCTACTACTATTTTCTTCCAGACTCACTAAGGGAGTAATCGGGGGGTGGTCTCCTGCGTCTTTTTTTCCTTTTGCAGGGATAACTCTTTTAGCTTGGATTAATTTTGATGTATAGGACCCAAATTGAGAATGAGATGAAAATTGGGTTAAAATCCCGTTATGTTGAAAATTAGATTTATACACATCGCTGTCAGTTCTCGGATATGAAATAATCTTATTTAGATATAATGAATTCATAGTGTTTAGTGCCATATTCGCGGGGATTCTTAAGTTCCTTGTAAGAAGAATAAGGGCTTTTGAAGTATTTAATGGAGTAGGGGGAGGACGCTTTTTCAATTTTTGTGACTTATCAATAATTTGAGCTGTTTTCTCGTTTTGAATCTTCTGAAAAATTTGTTTAGCATTAATTTCTTGGTTTTTGTCAAACGGATTTGAAAGATGGTGAGCTGTAAACGTTCCGTTATCATGAAAAAGGTCTGCATTTATTAAAAAGTAGGGTTCTGGGACAAAATTATCTATTTCTTGTTGCCTTAAATAAATCAAATACAGAAGACTTGTCTGAACCCTACCAATTGAAGTAAACCTAACTCTAAATTTATTTAATATTGGTCTAAGCGTGTTAGTAACTTCTCTAGTTGCTGAAAAGCCAATGATGGCATCAATGATTGCCCGTGCTTCACCGGATTCTCCCCAACTATATCGAGGAGCAATAAGATTGTTCATTTTATTTTGAATCTCATTTCTCTGTAGGGAACTTAACCATAACTGAGAAAGTTTAATATGCGGTTTGATCTGCAAAACATAGGGGAGTGCATCAAATAATCCAATGTTGCATCCTTCAATATCGGCATCGGTCCCAATTATGCAGTGATCAGATATCTTGGAATATTCTTTCAATGCTTTTATAAACGGTGAAGCATAACCTGCTGGGACTTTCTTAATAGCATCTGAGTTTGTAATGATATCTCGAGGATTTGTATTTACCCAACTACTATAGGCATCAGTGTTTTTATATTCTAGAAGATGACCACGTAAGGGAACTACATATGTATCCTGAGATGGAACAGAAAATATAGATAATGTTTTTGTTTTTTGAATTTTTTTTATAGGGCCTAACGCACTTGCGATCGCTTCTGCCGCCTTCTTTTTTTCAGCAATAATTAGAGTTGCCATTATGAAAGAGTTATTGGTCTTTAATTTTATATTTTGTTTATAATTTGGTTTATAAGATTTAAATAATAAACTGTATTAGACACATAAATTTCTGTCGATTAATAAAGAAAAAATTAAGTTTTCTCAATTAAATTGGTAAGGTAAACATAAAAGTAGCCCCCTTATCTTCTCCTTCTGATTCTGCCCAAATTTCACCGCCATGAACATCAATTATCCCCTTACTTATATACAACCCCAATCCTGTACCGCTATCTTTAATGTTAATGTTTTCACTTTCCCTCGGTCGCTTTATTCTCTCAAATTTCTTAAATAATCTTCCTAATTCCTCATCACTGAGACCTATCCCATTATCCTTTATTTTGAAAATGTATTTACTCTCAGTTTTTTTAGCATTTATTTCAATTAATTTGTAGTCAGGTGAAAACTTTATTGCGTTTGAGATTAAATTTGTAAATACTGTAAAAATTCGCTCGGGATCGACATTTAGTAGAATTTCATGGTTGATGTCTAAAGCAATTTCAAGGTTCTTTTCGTTAATGAGGTAGCTCAACTCATCAAGACAATTATTGATTATATCTTTTACATTAACAACCTCTTTTTGGAGCATGAGCTTTTGTTCATCAATCTTCATAACATCTAACAGCTGATCCATCAACACTTCTAATCTCTTCACATTTCGCTGAACTGTAACTAAATCTGCTGTAATTTCAGGAGCCAAACCCGATCGGTGTCTTATAAGAATATAATCCGTATATCCTGATATTGATATTAACGGAGTCTTTAATTCATGGGCTGCCATAGTGATAAAGTCATTTTTGACTTGGTCCAATTTCATTAACTCAAGATTTTGCTCTCTCAATTTTTGTTCTGAATTTAATAGCTCCTGTTGTAATCTGAATTTTTCTGTTATATCTGCGAATGTTCCTTCAACTTCAATTGGTACTCCATCAGAGTCATAAATTAAATGAGCATTTAAATCTACAGTCATAATACTACCGCTTGCCTTTCTAATCTGAGCTATGAAATTTCTGATATATCCTTTCTCTTCTAATTCTTTGTAATACTCCTCCCGCATCTTTGGATCTATGAAAAAATCACCAGTTCCTTTTCCTATGATATTTTGATCGGGATCAAGATCTAACATCCGAGCTAATGATTGATTATACATCAATAATCCTCCTTTATGTTCTCCTCTGTAGAATGCAATATCTAGGTCATTTACCATACTGCGATATTTTTCTTCTGATTCTTTTAACTGAATTTCCATTTCCCTGCTTTCAGTTATATCCCTAATTATTGTGATAACTTGTTCGACTTCTCCACCGCTAAAAATAGGTATCTTTCGAGTTTCTGTTATGGCATTACTCGCAGGTAAAATAGTTGATTCTGTAGTCATTATAGATTTTCCAGTCTCGAAAACCTGTTTATATTCTTCCTCAATGATAGGTGGTAAAAAGGGAAATACCGAAAACAAATTCTTACCCACTAACTCAGATTCCAGTTCCAGCTCCGTAAGCCATTTCACAATTGCTTGGTTTGCCAAAATTATCTTTAAATTCTTATTAATTACATGCAGAGGATCACCCAAAGAATTAATTGTAGTACGATATTGCCGTTCTGACTCAATTAAATCTTTGGTTCTTTCTTTGATTTTTTGTTCCAACTCTCGATTTAGCACCTTTAATTCCTCTTGAGAGCTCTGCAATCTCTGTTCAGCGATCTTCTTTTCCGTTATGTCTTGAACAATTACTTGAAATACAATTTCACCTCCAATTTCAACCAATGTATCGTCAATACTAATCCAAATTGGTTTATTATCAACTGATCTTGTTACTTTTACCTCCAATGGCTTCGGTACAACTCCTTCAAGAATGGTTTGAAATCTTTCTTTAAAGAGTGGCAGTAAATTTTCTGGTTTCATTGTAATGTCTAGAAAACTCTTATCTAATATTTCTTCCATGTCTATTTGGAATATTTTCTCTGTAGCGGGATTACAGTCTATTATTTCTCCCTTTCTGTTAACTAGAATTATAGAATATGGAGAATTCTCAAACAAGTGACGATACTTTATTTCAGAGTCTTTTAATTTCTGTTCAGTAATTTTTTTATCAGTTATATCTCTTGCTAAGTTTAAAATCTTGGTGACTACCCCATCTTTTTTTAAGGGAACAGCATTCACTTCGTATTTAAAATCTTCTCCCCGAACATTTTTAGCCGTGATCTCTATGCCCTTAATTTCCTTTCCTAAAGTGAGATTTTTAAATATTTCCATCAGACCATCTAAATCGTCCCCGTCATAATACTCAACAAAATTTGTTTGTTGCAATTCTTCTAATGAAGATCCAACCCTCTTTAATAAACTTGGATTAGCCTCAAGAAAATTACCCTGAACGTCAGTTACGTAAATATAATCGGGACTTGCATTAAAAATGGTGCGATAATTTTCTTCGGATTCTTTTAATTTTTCCTCAATTTGCTTTTGGATAGTAATGTCTCTTATTGCTCCAATAAATCTCTCGTTCCCACCTACATCAACATATTTACCCTGAGCTGATGCCTCAATAACCTGTCCTTCTTTATGTAAAAGTCTATAATGTGGGATTGCAATTAGTTCTTTAGTTTGAATTCCTTTTAACATTATTTCTGCCAATTCTGGTACATCTTCGGGATGGATAAGTTTAAATGCAGATCTTCCAATAAGTTCGGTTGGATGATATCCCATGATATCATAAGATTGAGGACTTACGTAAATCACTGTACCGTCAGCTCCTACTTCAAGAATGATATCAGATAGGTTGATCACAAGATTTCGATAATTTTCTTCAGATTCTTGTAATTTTTGTTCTGCTGTTTTTCTCTCAGTTATATCCTCATAAGTAACAAGGATTCCTTCGACTCTCCCCTCTATATCATGTAATGGGATTCTGTTAATCTCAAACCAAGTCAGAATACCATTTGGTTTACTTAATAATTCAACAACATTATACTCTGCTTCCATGTTTTCCATTACTTTACTTTCAGCTTGTTTAATATAATCAGATTTATCTCTTCCCCATCTTAGGTCTTCAGTGGATTTACCTATTATCAAAGAAGCCCGGTTAAACCCATTGATTTGTGCAAACCTAGTGTTACACCCAATGTAATTTAATTTCTTGTCTTTCCAATAGATAAACTGAGGAATATTATTTATTACAAGCTCTAACATCTCTCTTGTTCTTTGAATAGCAGTTTTGCTCTCACTTGATTGTAGAAGCTTCCAATAGTTAATTTCGGGAAGAGTTTCTGCTAATTGATCATAACTTTTTTGATAATTTTTGATCTCTTTTTCCTTAGATTTTAGCTTTGATATATTTCTGCAAAGTAGAAATACTTTATCTATATTCTCATCATCAACAAATTTTGTTCCTTTTATCTCAAACCAGCTGAAAAGTTTGTTGTGATTAGTTATTCTAGCCTCCTCTATTCCAGACCCGAACTGAAAAATATTTTTTACAAAATCTATTACCCTTTTAGAATCTTTTGGGTGAACAAAGTCATTGAAATGCTTTTTACTTGTTAAAGCTTCAAAATTATTGTACTCACAGTTGAATTTATCATTGATAATGAAAACTAAGTCATCAATATTTTCAGAGATGAGTTGATTAATTTTGTTGATATTTTCACTTACACTTGCCATTTTGGGGAATCCCTCTTAATTTGAGGTAAAAATTTCTATTCTTTAAATAAAATAGAAATGGTTAAAAATATATCTTTTACCATTGTTACACTTCTATTAGAATTTGCTGTAAAAAAAGAGGGATTAATTACCCTAAATTCCCCGCCCAACCACGGACTAATTTTCGCATTATTTCTTGTCTTGAGATAATGCTTAATATCTCTTCACTAGATTTATTTTTTAGATTATTAAGTTCTGGTACAAATTCATACTTAATAAATAAATCTTTTACTTCTTTAGAGATTAATCCATCGGGTATATTTTCTGGATTTTTGTAAAAAAGGTCGAATTTTGATTCCCATTCCTCTAAAAAATCGTCTATCTTTTTTCCTGGTTGAAAAATAGGAAGTAGACCTAAATTATTGGGGGTGGTAACAGCATAATTAGCTCGCTTCAAACTGAACTTATTGCCATTAAATGAGATAGCGATTCCCCCTTCATTATTTACCCTTTGGAGCATGTTGATATCTGTTATTGAATCACCTAAAGCTATCATTTCTGATATTGGGGTATTTGTTCTCTTAGAGATTTCTTCAACTGCGAATTCTTTCCTTCTACCCCCTCGAACTTTCACTTGATTCATTACCTTAATATAGTCTGATTCTTTCTCCTTCCAGAAAAATTCGTTTAAATCGTTAATAACTGAGTCAAGATCATTATCATTTTCGATATACATCTGAAAAATTCCTTGTAATAAGTGTTCTACATCAGTTTCAATATCATGAAGTCCTTGTTTTAATTTATCTATATCAAATTCAGTACAATACACATGGTCTTTGGGGATATTTAGAGCAGACGTTACTGTGTGAGCGAAATGAGTATAACTGGTTGATATTACAAAAATTTCCCAGTCTGCATGTAAAATATTCATCAGCTCTTTACATCCTGGGAGTAACCCGAGATTACCCTTAGCCAACCCTAATAATTCCTTGTCTGTGTAGCATGCCGTATATAAAGGAGCCATTATTCTGAGTGTATCTCCTGGTTGATATTCAGGGATCCCTAATTGTTCCTTCACTCCTGGTATATCTATTAAGTAATCATCGTAATTTGAAAGCATTCTGAAGAATTCACCCATATCATAGTTTTGTAAATTCAATATTGATTTATTACCAAGTAATTTTCCAAGATCAGCAGCAAAATCAATAACACTAATTGGTCCTTCTAAATCCCAACAGCACACTTTCTTTTTTGTCATATATGTTGATCCAATTTTCTATACGATGTATCTATATCTGCATTATTGGTAAATATCTTAAATAACTCTGTTATTAAACACATATTACATAGCTCGGAGTAAAAACAGGTATAAAAAGGAAAGGTATTAGCTATAACTATCCTTTAAATATTTCTTCTATTGATTTTTCTTCTCGTTCCTGTTTGACAATAGCTTTCCAATTAGGTTCAATGGCGTCAAAGGTTTCGTGAGCGAGATTTTTTAGTTCCTCGTCAGAAGAATTAAGAAAAGGTCCAATATGTTCCAGTGCTCTCTTATCTTTTATATTTTTCAATGCTTCTACAATATAAATAAGACGATATTTATCTACTTCAGATTCATCCAGATGCTCTTTTAGTTTCTCTATAATTCTTAGCGTAGCTCTTCCATCACCAATTCTTCCTAAGGCTTCTATGATACGGTTGACAACTAGATGGTCCATTTCTGATCTCAGGGCACGACATAATAAATTTACAGCTCTTCCTTCTTTCATTATACCAAGTTCTCTTGCGGCGTCAGCTCTTTTTTGCCAATCTTCATCATGGAAGAGTTGCTTTATTAGTGAGTTGTACTTTTCGTTTTGTTCATGCCAATTCATTGTTCAAGTAAAGCTTACTGTTGAAAATATTATAATTTGATGATTATAAAATATAAAAATAGTGATGCTTAGAGATACAAAGTGAATGAAAGGAAATAAGTTTATTTTTTTTAAAGAGAATTCATGTGATCGATACGTTTCTGTAACAGTTCTTGAGTCCCGACATCCCTTCTGTGAAATAACTTTCCCTTAATACACCCAACTCCTGCTTCAGCTATTTGCTCTGCACGATCAAGCGTATCAGCAATACCTAATACGCCCATTGCTCGAGATGTAGTTGTATATATATTCTCCCCTTCCCGATATACAGATGCATAATAATATTTTGCTCCAAACTGTTCGAGTTTGCTCTGGTCAATTTCTATAGTTTCATCTCTTTTGGGATTTTCAGGATATCCTTCAGGTGCAAGATACTTGCAGACAGTCGCCTTTTTTACAAATTCAATATTATTAGAAAGACTCCCATTAAGGATATCCCAACAAATTTCAACAAAATTACTTGTCAGGAGAGGTAATACGTTCATTGCCTCAGGGTCCCCAAACCTTGCATTAAACTCAATGAGTTTTAATCCTTTTGCTGTTTTCATAAATTGACCATACAAGAATCCTTTATATTCAACCCCAGTTTCAGCCTTGACAGCAGCTACAGTTTTTTTCATATCCTCTAATGATTCATTGACATCATCCTGAGTAATAAATGGCATAAGATGATCTTGGAGACTATATGAGCCCATTCCCCCTGTATTTGGTCCCCTATCTCCTTCATAAGCTCTTTTATGATCTTGAACCAACGGAGAACCGATTACATTTTTTCCATCAACAAATGCTTGAAGTGTAAATTCTTCTCCATCACACTTTTCTTCTAGAATAAATCTACTCTT
>JAEOTL010000512.1 GCA_016839845.1 Promethearchaeota archaeon | reverse complement strand
CAAATGGGTACACGTAGGTGTATTTTCCAGCTGGGCAGGCTGTGATGATGTTAACCAAAAGTTCAAGTTAATTCTGGTACACTACCGTTGTGTTCCCAGAATCCCCAACTCCCGAATTTAAATTTAACAAAAAAAAAAGAATCATCACCAAAGAGAGTAAGAATTACAGAGTATACTTTTAAGACTGTTGACACTAGTGAAATCTGATCACCACTCAATCTCCAAAAGATTCCGGGATGTAATTTTTAAAACAGAGGGGGTTATTTAAACAGATAAAATTCGCCAGGATCAATAGTAATACATGGATAAGGATCCCGATAGCCTTGCTGTAATCGAGCTTTAACGCATGATCTACGTAACCCTCACTGTTATATTGATTTGATCGATATATTAAAAATAAGGTTTATTCTTAAATTTATTTTTATTTCTTCAGTTTTTTCTTAAAAATGATTAAGTTTTAAGGATTTTTCTGAACATACACAAACTTTTAAAAGGTTTAAAACAGTTTCTGCTAATTATTTGGTCTAATTTTTTGCAAAAATAGAGGTATAATAGAAGAAAAAAGAGGATTATCAATATTAGATAAATCACCTATTTATTAAATAACTTTACAGAAGTGTCTAATTGTTAACTTGGAGTTACAAGTTGACAAAAAAGTATCAAGACTTTATCTATTTTGTACAAATTTCATATACTAAGATGTAAACTTTCATCTCTATAAATTTTTATAGGAGATTAATCCCACCTAATCCAATTCACTTCTATTACAAGATAAAAGAGAAAATTTTAAATACCAAGGCTTCAGCTTATTCAAATATCAATACCTTGAAATTTCTAATAAATTTCAAGTCATATTGTAAGGGTTAAAATTGTTTCATTTTTTCTGTGTAGAAAATAATGAATTTTATAAACCTAATAACAGACATTTACAAAAAAAATTGAGTTGATAAAAAAAATGAAAAAAGGAAGAATAACAATAGCAATTGTTCTTTTATGCCTTGTAGTGGTTCCTTTTAATCTTTTAATAATTAGTGGGACAAGTGTCCCTACCAATGAATTCCCAAATTATATTCCAGTAGACTGGAAAAGCGGATTAGCTGGTGACGTAAAGATGCCTGAGTTTGATCCAGGAATGACTTATGAACCAACATCTATACCCGAATCAACTGGTGAAAGCGGTGCTCTTCGAACAGCTTCGACTTCTGATGTGGGAACATGGGTATGGGATTGGTACTTATCTGCAATAAGCGATGGTGCTTATCCCTATATGCAGCTCAGAGCTGTAGTCGGAAACGTTGAAGTTTGGGTTGGTCAAGATGAACAACTAATGTTTGCTGACGGTGATGAGAGAAATGATAATCCACTTGACTGGAATGTTACTTTTGCAATGGCTCAACATATGGCTGAAGAATTTGATAGCAACATCTATCCTGGCGTTACTGGTACTTTTGGGGCTCCATTTGATAGGGATGGTACAGGTAATGTATTTCAATACCAACCTGGTTGGCCTTCTTGGACACACGATTGGATTCCTACTGATAATTCTCAAAGAGTTATTTTAAAAATCTTTAATATTCACGATGAGAGCTATGATAACCCTGATTATCCATATTATGTAGTGGGTTTCTTTAGTTCAGGATACACTCGTTACTACAATAGAAACATGATTCATATTGATAATTGGAGATATTGGGAAAGACTTGGTGAAGAGGGACATCAATGGTACGAAGATTCGAATCCTGGATTGGAAGTGACTCGACCTCATGTATATGAATCAACAGTAGCACATGAATTCCAACATAATGTTCATAGTGACTGGCAACCTGATGGAGAATTATGGATGAATGAAGGATGTTCAATGTTATCTGAATATCTTAGTGGATATGAATACCCCTATAGCTATCTCCCTTACTTTTTAGCAACACCTGATAATTCACTTATTGAATGGGGTGATCAAGGAGATGATAACATATTAGCGGATTATGCGCAGGTATTGCTCTGGACAACCTATATTATGGACCATTATGGGACACAAGTGTTAACAGATTATGTTCAAGATGGTATTCCGGGTATTGACGGCATTAATGCTGCACTTCTAAAAAATCTATATTCTGAAACTATGGACGATATTTTCCATGATTGGAGAATAGCTAATTTAATCCATAGCGACTGTCCTGGAGAAGGGAGATACAACTACATAACCATCGATCTAGGTGAATTTTATGAAGGTGATTTCATTGATCCAATTCCAAAGATTAATGAAATTCACGGTTCAAGAATCCCATGGACATATGGTTCAGACTTGGGGGGTACAAAGATATATGATTGGTATGAGACAGACATCGTGAACGTTGGAACATATGGTACTGATTATATCTTACTAGATAACGTAAAAAAGTTGAATATGATCTTCTTTGATGGAGATGCAGAGGCAACATTCCCTCACTGGGTAAAAGTTGATGGCATGTGGTACTCCGGTAAAGGTGATCTTATGGATTCTCTAATAACTACCGATGTTTTTGTAGATCCGGGTGATCCTACTCTATATTTAACTACATATTGGGACATTGAAGATTATTGGGACTATGGTTTTATCCAGGTCTTTAATGAAACTTCAGGATTGTGGGAATCACTCGCAAATGAATTTACAAATGATACTTTTGATCCAAGTGCCCATGATGATATTATTGCAAACATGCCGGGACTTACAAGCTGGAGTGTGTTCTATGATGAGACTGACCCATATGATGGAGTAATCCCTATGATGTTTGATCTATCGGATTACGCTGACCAAACTGTCCAAATCGGTTTCCGTTATATGACTGATTGGGCATTTACTTATGAAGGATGGTACATCCTTGGGGCCTCAGTAGGTTCTCAAGATATCATGGACACCCTAGAACTCGTAGACTGGATCCCAGATGTAGAATGGATGGTTACAGTCATTGAGAAGACGACTTGGAAGCATAGAGGAAAAACTTACACCAAATATCGTGTTGAAGATATGTATATGCGGGATACCACTCATGGAATTGATCTTACATATATAGGTCACAAGGAAGATCTTATCCTCGTTGTAAGTCCTCTAATGGCAAAAGGAACTGCTGATTATCGCTTTAAGACAATAAAATTTGTCCCACGAAGGTGGCATTAATAAACTCACTGACAAATGGTTAATTTATAAATAATTAACTTCTATTTTTTTTTTGATCCTTATTTTCTAATCTCAATACAAACACGCAATTATTATGTTGATTTGAGATAAAAATCGATTATGTTTAATTTAAAAAAAAGAAGAGTTGATAAAAAGATGAAAATCTTTAATCTAGTTTATAATAGTCTCCACGTTTTTAAATATAAGCTTGGTCGAATTCTAATTTTTTTTATCAAATCTTATTTGGATATTGATTAGGAAAAGCTTCTGATATAAAGGAAAGATATGTAAGGTTAAATTGAAAGAAAGCATCCCAACCGAGTGGTTTAAATATTTTTTAAATGATAAAGGATTATAATTTCTAAAATATGAGATAGAATAACCGAATTAACTAAATTCGACAAGAAAAGAAGAACCGAAATGCCAATAGAAGTTGATAACGCTTATACTATAACTGAAAGACTCACGTTTCCTCGGTTAGTTGGCTCTGAGGGAGAGAAAAAAGCTATCAAAATTATCCTTGATGAATTCCAAAAAGCTGGCTATAACTCACCAAAGCAAGATAAATTTAAGACGTCTTTTTATAACTGGAATTTTACTCGATACATCTTTTTAATTTTAGGTTCGATCTTAATTCTACTGGCATTATCGTTTTATATTAATCCCTTAATAACTATTGCAATCTTTATTGTCGGGCTCGCTATCTCGTATAGGACATTAATAATCTCAACTTCGGCGCGTATTAAGCTGAGTAAACACGAGGAGTATAATTACGAGACTCAAAATATATTTACTGATTTGAAAAGTAAATATTCTAAAGCTTCAGTCATTTTCATGGCACATTGGGATTCTAAATCTCAAACCTATCCAACGTCAACAAGGATACTTATCTTTTTAGTGTTTCTTTGTGGGAGTTTACTTCTTTTCATTATCTACTTGATTTCAGCTATACTATATCTCGTTATTCGCTGGAATTTACCTATTCTTAACAATATTTTGCTAGATCTCTGTCTAATTCTAGCAGTAATAGGCAGTTTAAATTATTTCAATAAGACTGGCAATAAATCTCCTGGCGCCTATGACAACGCAGCAGCGGTAGGGGTAATGCTAGAACTTGCTAGATATTACAAATTAAATCCCCTAAAACATATTGATTTAACCTTTTTGAGTCCGGGCTCAGAAGAGTTGAATCTAGGAGGGGCTGGTGTGTTCATACAAAAATATAAGGAAGGTTTCGATAAGAAGACATCCTATTTCATAAATCTTGATTTAATTGGTGGTTCCGACCTTATAAGGCTCACAAGTTCTTATGGAATTCCCAAAAAATCTTCTTCCTTAAAACTTAATAAACTTGTAATGGAAAGTGCTGAAGATTTAGGAATAAAGGTTAAGGATATCTATGCCCCAACGGGAGTATGGTCTGATTTTATGCCAGTTGTTCAAGAGGGATTTGAAGCATGTTGGCTTGGATCAGAGCCTGGATTGAAGTACGTTCATACGGTTAATGATGATATGAATTTAGTGTCTAAAAAGGGATTGAAAATGATCCTTGATATATGTACTACTGTTGTCAAAAAATTAGAAAATGAATTTAATTAGGTCTTATAGTGGTTATAAAGTGAAATCCTCTAATTTCTAATAATATATTTTATAAAACTTAAATTATATTATATGATTTATTTCACTGATATTAATTAAAACTCTAGAAATATTAATGAATATGTTAACTCCAGAACAAGTAAAAGAAATTTTAGTTGATAATGTAATTAATCTTCGATTCCACGCAAGAGGTGGGCAAGGTGGTGTGACCGCTTCAAATTTATGCGTGGAGGCTTTCTATGGGTATGGTGTCTGTCAACCTCTTTTTGGAGCTGAAAGAATGGGATCCCCTACCGAGAGTTACGTAAGGCTTTCGGCAAACGAAGATCTTGTACGGTCAAACGAACAAGTATATGGACCTCATTTTGTTTCCGTATTAGATCCCTCTTTATTAGGGGAGATT
>JAEOTL010000511.1 GCA_016839845.1 Promethearchaeota archaeon | reverse complement strand
TGTTAAATTATAATCCTACATTTGGTAAGATATTGGGGTATGGGCCTAATGAAAAAATTAAAAACATAAATGTTAATCAATTTTGGCAAAATCCGCAAGAACGTGATAGATACTTAATGGAATTGAAACAACAAGGATTTGTAAAAAATTATATAGTGCAATCGAAAACTAATGATGATCGAAACATTGTACTGCAACTCAATTCTCATTTAATAGATGAAAATAAAGATCAACAATCTAAAATTGAGGGATTGATTTCAGATATAACCGAGAAGTATGAATTAGAGCAAAAACTGAGAGATTCTGAAAAAAGGTATCGAAATCTAATTGAATCAGTCCCATTTTCAATAGCTCTTATTGACCAAACGGGAAAAGTGATATATTGCAATCCTGCTACAGAACAATTATTAGGATTTCCTATTAACGAACTAGTAGGGAATGAATTTAGAAAATTATCTGCTGTCAATCAAAAATATCTACCAGAGATGCTTAATCGATTTTCAAAAGTTGCAAAAGGAGAGAATTTATCACCTTTTGAAGCAGAATTATATAGAAAAGACGGTAGTGCAATTTGGGTACAATATCAAACTCATTTAGTTAAACTGGAAGATAATTTTTTGATCCAAGCCATTCTTAACGACATTACTGAGAGAAAAAAAGCTGATCTTCTAATCCAAGAAGAGATTCAAAAATTAAAAAATCTAGATCAGATAAGAAAAGATTTAATATCGAGGGTATCGCATGAACTGAAAACACCACTTGTGTCAGTTTGTGGGGCATCTGAACTCCTTTTAGAGTTGTCCAACGATGAGATTAAAGAGGAAACACGAGAATTAATTAAGATGATTGAGAAAGGAGGGACTCGGTTGAAATATTTGGTTGATAACTTACTTGATATAACTAGAATTGAATACAACAAATTAGAACTTGAGAAGAAAAAAAATAATCTAGGTGAAATTATTGAAGAATGCGCTAATGAGATGATGATTATTTCTAAGAAACGTAAAATAGAATTGAATCTCGAACTCCAAAAAGATATAATATTAAATATTGATAGAATTAGGATTGAGCAAGTTGTATTAAATCTCCTCTCAAATGCGATAAAAAATACTCCCCCAAAGAGGCAAATTAAGTTAAAATTACTAAAAAACCAAGAATGGGCAATTTTTTCTGTGGAGGATTCAGGGATAGGCTTAACTATTGATGAAATGGAGAAAATTTTTACAAGGTTCGGGAAAATAGAACGATATGGTGAAGGACTAGAGTATATCGATATTCAAGGCTCTGGGCTCGGATTGTACATTTCAAAAGAAATAATTGACCTACATGATGGTCAGATATGGGCAGAATCAAGAGGTAGAGGTAAGGGAAGCACATTTACTATAAAGTTACCAATAAAGTAATATAAAAAAAAATTATAGGAAAAAATCAGACTTTCAATGAAATACAAAGTTGAAGAAATCAGGGAAAAATACAAAGATCTATTTGAATTTTCTTTAGATATGATTTATGTTAATGATTTAAGAGGAAATTTTCTAGATGCTAATGATATCGCATTAGAAACATTGGGGTATGAAAGGAGTGAAATTCCAGATATTTCTTTTATTGATCTCCTTGATGAAGAAAACTTAATGAAAGCGTTGAAAATTACAAATGAGATAAAGAAGAATGGGAAGCAGAGTAATAAAAGTGAATATAAATTA
Organism: Promethearchaeota archaeon; assembly: GCA_016839845.1. The sequence continues at coordinate 8,870 of JAEOTL010000511.1, read as the reverse complement.
AGAACTGCACACGGAAACCATATCTATGTAAAAACTTATGCAATCCCATTAAAAAGGAGGGGAAGAGTTTACGCCATTTTGGGTATAGGTAATAATATAACTGAGGGAAAGCTAGCAGAACAAAGGTTGAGAGAATCAGAGGAAAAATACAGATACCTCTTTGAAGATTCTCCTTTTACTATACTATTATTGAATTCAGATGGTCGAATTATTGATATTAATCCTGCAGCTGAAGGGCTTGCAGGGTATAAAAGAGCTGAGTTACTCGGGAAAAAATTTCAAGATTTAGACATAATTCATCCTAAATATCTTCCCTTACTTGTGGATTTATTCATTAAGTTCATTAAGGGTGAAGTATTACACCGGATAGATATTCAAATATATAAGAAGGATGAAACCATTATCTGGGTGAATTTACAGGCCTCTATTGTCGAGCTTGGTGATAATATCTTAGTCCAAGTCATTTTACAGGATATTACCGAGAGAAAGAAGGCTGAACTTATAATAAAGGAGGAGATGCAGAAACTAAAAGAATTAGACCAACTTAGAAGAGACCTCATTTCGAGAGTTTCACATGAATTAAGAACACCCTTAGTATCTATTATCGCCAGTTCGGAGCTTTTACTTGATTTTTTTAGAGAAAAATTGGATGATGATACTTTAGAATTAATCCATTTGATCCAAAAGGGAGGAGATCGATTAAATGATCTAGTTGGTAATCTTTTAGATATCACAAAGATCGAATACAATAAATTTAAACTGGAAAAAAAAGTTAAAGATCTTCCATCCATTCTGAAAGAATGCTCTAAAGAGATGAAGTTTCTATTAAAGAGAAGAAAAATAACTTTAGACCTTAAAACTCCAAATTCCTTATATTTAAAGATTGATGGCATAAGAATTGAGCAAGTCATAAGAAACTTACTCCTTAACGCCATTAAAAATACACCACCAAATGGGAAAATCACAATCCAATTAGTGAAAAAAGGAAGGTGGGCTGAATTTTCTGTTAGCGATACAGGAATAGGTTTAACTGATACTGAGAGGAATATGCTTTTTACACGGTTTGGGAAAATCGAACGGTATGGGGAAGGATTAGAATATATTGACATCCAAGGTTCAGGGCTTGGATTATTTATCTGTAAGGAAATAGTTTTTCTTCATAGGGGGAATATCAGAGCAGAGTCTGAAGGTAGAAACAAAGGGAGTAGATTTGTAGTACAACTACCACTCAAATGATTAACTCAATAAATTTTCGCAATTTCGTATCCTTTTTCTATTAACTCATAGTTGAGTTCGCCGATATTTTTTCCCATACGTTTCAATACTGTTGTTTTAAGATTTTGTAATTTTAGCTCGGGAAGTGCTTTTGAAAGTAGTCCTAAAATTGGAGTATTAATTACAGGATTTCCATCAATAGTCAGATTCTTCTCGATTGCTAGTTTGCTTATGTCAGCCACAATTATTCTTATCTCACGAGTTATTTTATACTTTTCCACAAAATACTCTGGAGGTTTTTCAGAGTTAACAATAAAGATTCCATTTTTTTTTAGAGAAGCAGCCAACTCTTGATTTAGAACCGAATCATCAAATATTATTAAGATATCTGGATTTTCAATTTGTACTCTATCCCAAATTGTGTCGTCACGAGAAAGTTTTGCATACGCTTGCACAGGAGCTCCTCTCCTTTCAGCTCCAAATGAAGGGTAGGCATGTACGTCAACAAAATTCCCGCTCAAATAAGCAGCCTCTGCTAGTATTTCACATGCAGTGACGCATCCTTGGCCTCCTCTCCCTGCTACTACAATTTCTATTAAACTTTCACTCATAAATAATCTGTATAATTTTAAATTATCGTAGTAAAAAAACCTTATTTAGTATGAATTATATATATCGATTTAAAACTTTTCCCGCTTGAGGGGTATTGGGTACTAAATATCATTTCAACAAGAAAGTAAAAACAACACATGATATTATATATCATAAATTTATGATTTTACATATATACAAATTTAAACTTGTGAGAATATTGAAAAACGAGACAGGATTTTTTGAAGGAAGAGAGTTAACAAATTTATTTTATCAATATTGGGTTCCTGATAGTGGGAATATTAAAGCTTATATTATTGCTTTGCACGGTTGGGGCACCCATTCTGATAGACTCAAGCTTCCCGCCGAATATCTAACAGAAAAGGGATATGCGGTTTATTCTTTTGATATAAGGGGGCATTATCGAAATGCTGGTGATTTACCCGGACATATTGACAGTTTAGATCATCTCCAAAAAGATCTTGTTTTATTTATGGACGTTCTTCGAGAAATCGCGACAGATAAGAAGATCTTCCTAATGGGGCACTCATTTGGAGGTCTGATAAGTTTAATTTATGCAATAAATCACCCTACATTACATGGAGTTTTGATTTCATCACCTCTATTAGGAATGTATCTTAAATTGTCAGCTGGAAAAAAAGTAATTAAATCAATCTCTAAAACCATAGGAAAATTCTCTCCTACCAAAATTTTAACCAATGTAATTGACCAAAATCAATTAACAAGTGATCTAAAAGTTCTAAAAAGCCATATTACGGATAAGAATAAAATAAACGTCATTTCAGCCAAATCTGTTGCTGAAATTGATAAATATACAAAATGGGTAATAGAAATGGCACCAAAGTTGACTTGCCCGGTATTCATTATGCAAGCGGGGGATGACAAGATTATTGATAAAAATAAAACGAAAGAGTTTTATGAAGAGATTAAGAGTGGAGATAAAACCTACAAAGACTATCCTGGCTTTTTACATGAATTGTGGAATGAAAAAGGAAGAGCTCAAGTATATCAAGATATGTATGTATGGTTAGAAAAGCACATAAAAAAATGATTAACTCATTTTTCACGCTTTCCTTCAATAAATTCTGAAACCCACTGTTTTGCAATTACATCAGAGGGAGGTTGAATATGTGGGTGCTTAAAGCTAAAAGAACTGATACTTTCTAAGCGTCCTGCAATCCCTCTATCTAATGCCAACTTCATAACTCGAATGATATCTAAGATAACACCAGCAGAATTTGGTGAGTCTTCAACCCGTAATTTTATATCCATGACTAAAGGTAGATTGCCATATGTAGTTCCATCTATTCTTATATAACAAATTTTTTTGTCAGCAAGGAAAGGAACATAATCACTAGGACCAATTCTACAATTGACAGGATATGGCAGAACTGAAGCAACCGCGGAAGTCTTTGATTTTCGCTTTGTTTTTAAACGGTGTTCTGATTTCATATTATAGAAATCCCCATTTCCTCCAATATTCAATTGGTATGTGTCATTTACAATTACTCCCCTATCAAGAAACATTTTTGCTAGGACTCTATGTGTAAGTGTTGCTCCTACTTGTGATTTAATATCATCTCCAGCACAAGGTAATCCTTTAGCTTCATATTCCGAAACCCAATCTTTATCACCTTCAAGATGTTCGGATACAATAAATTCTGGTATCCCATTGATAAACCCACAATTGGCATCAAGAGCAGCTTGGGCATACAGTCTTGAAGCTTTATAACTTCCCACAGGTAAAAGATTAACTACAATTTCTGCTTTATTCTCTCTTAATACCTGTGCAACATCGACAGGTTTTACTTTACCTTCATCATAGGCCTTAAAATATTCTAGTGTTGATATAAGCCCGTTATTACTACTGTAACAGCCATCAGAAATCGGTCCAGGATAACATCTAGCTCCCGAATTTGGCATATTCTCAGGTTTTACGATAATTTGACAACAATTAGGTTCAGTATAAATCGCTCTTGTTATATCTTGATTTATTTTCGTCTTTGCTACATCAAAAGCAGCCACAAATTTGATATGCCGAGGAAGATAACCTCCTATACTGGGATTCATTAGCCCATTAATATACAGATCTTCCTCTCTGATATTTTTGTAATATTCAACTCCTTGGACTAATGCTGATGCGCAATTTCCAAGTCCCACTAAAGCAACTCGAATCTCTTTTTCGCTTTTAATGTTATCCATGATTTTTATTCCTCCGATTTATTCCTAAAATAAAATTAGCTAGATTGTTACTCGCTTCCAATGGATTTTTTGGAGATTTAGGGGGATTTTTAAATCCGTAGGCGGAAATTTCATCAATAGAACCTGCGGTACCTTGGTTAAGTGCAACCTTTGTAGCCCGAATAACATCCGAGAGAACAGAACCCCCGTTAGGTCCATCTTCTGTTTGAATCTTTATATCCATGATAATGTCAGAACCCATAAATCCCTTTCCAACTATCCAGAGCATAGTGTTTCTTTTGTTTTTAAGGAATTCTACCCAGTCGGATGTGCCAGCAACTATTGGAGCATCTATAACCAATGCACCTGCTACGGATTTACTTTTTATTTCACGTTTGATTTCTCGTGCTCGATAAATTGTATTTAAACTTTCAGCCCCACCCCCCACATCAAGTGCATAACTTTCCTTAATATTGACCCCCCTATCTAACATTTGTTGAAGGATCATTTTATGTAAAATAGTTGCCCCAAATTGATCTTGCAAATCATCCCCAATTAAGGGAAGACCCGCATCCTTAAATTTCTGGGCGAATTCCTTATCGGTTGCAACTTTTGTAGGAGTTGCGTTAATAAAGGCGCAACCTGCTCTGAGAGTTTGATCAGCATAAAATCTAACTGCATTATCTGCTCCTGAAGGTAATAGACATAAAACTATTTCAGCTCCAGTAGAGCGAAGGTATTCTACGATGTTCACAGGGGAGATCTTATCAGGAGTAACTGTATTTTCTGTTTCTTTAATAACACCATCAAGGATATTGCCCATAACAACTTGAATTGTTTCTTTTTCGTGAAAACTAACGATTATATCTAGATCATTTTCTCGTATCGCTTCAGAAATCTTTTTTCCTACCTTTTTCTCTGAAATATCTACTGCGCCGACAATAATTATATCAGAGATATGATATCCTGCGAGTGTAGGGCGGAGCAATCCTCCGGTTTGCTGCCCGTCTTTGTAATATTCAATACCTTGAATTAAAGCAGATGCGGCATTCCCTATGCCAATAATAGCTAATTTAATTTTTTCTGGCATACTTACTCTTCTTTATGAGTTCTAAATTATTTTATCTTAAGAGTGACAAATATAATTATCTTGGGTTTCAGTAGGAATCATTATGCAAATCAGATCGGCTCTAACCATTTACAATAATTATTAAACCTTCAATAAAAGAATTGATTTCAATCAAAAATTAATACACATTACAGAAATTTATTATTAGGAATTATGAACAATCTTCCGGAATAAAACTACCGAAAATGCCAATTTTTAAATATAAAACTAGGAATTTTAAGAAGTTAGATAAGTTTTGAATTAAATTCTCCATTTAGTGAATTTCATGTTAGAATTTTTGTAGAGTCTTAAGAATAATAAAAAACCTAATTATCTTCTAATCAATTGTTATTAAAAATTTAACAATTATAGTTAATATTAAAGTACAGTTATGATAGATTATATTGATTATTGTTATAACCTAATACTCAAATGAGAAGATTATGGAGGAAATTGACCCCAGAAAACTGACTCCTATGTTGAGCCATTGGTATTCCGTTCGTAAAAGGTTTCCTCCAGAGTATCTAATCGCTTATCGAATGGGGGATTTCTATGAATTTTTCTATGATGATGCTAAAAGAATTTCTAAATTATTAGGAATAACCCTAACTAAAAGAGGAGAAGTTCCTTTAGCTGGGATCCCCCATCATTCTGGTCATAATTATTTTAATAATCTTATGCGCCATAGCCAAACCGTCGTTATCGTTGATCAATTAGAGGATCCTGCTACTGTGAAAGGGAGAATCGTTAAAAGGGGTGTTACCAGAATTTTATCACCCGGGACAATTGTCGAGCCTAATATGTTAGAAGCAAATAAGAACAATTATATCGCATCTATGGTTAAAGAACGAACGGGTATAGCTGTAGCATTTGCTGATATTTCCACGGGAGAATTTCTAGCAATGGAATACTCATCGAAAGATGAGGGTCACCAAGAGAAATTGTTGAGTCTTTTTTCTCAATATGATCCTGCCGAATTATTGATTCCTCCGGATATTAAACAAGATGAACGTTTTTTCCTTATATTAACTGATCTAACTGATGCTATTATTAAAACTTATGATGAATATGTTTTCAATTATGATGAGGCATACACTTTATTAAATCGTCATTTTAAGGTAGCAAATCTGGAAGGAATGGGATTAGAAGGTAAGGAAATTGCCATCCAAGCAGCTGGGGGATTGCTAGCGTTCTTAAAAGAAACTCAAAGAGATATTGTGCCAAATATTTTTAAAATCAATGTAATTCAAGAGAAAAACATATTACATCTAGATTATATTACCCAAAGAAACTTGGAACTAGTCAATTCTTTATGGGATAAGGGAAAAGATTTTACCCTGTTTAGTGTATTCAATCATACGCACACCCCAATGGGAGCACGATTATTAAGAAGAATTATTTTGCAACCTTTGACAGATCTTGAGCAAATTAACAACAGATTAAACATCGTTCAAAAATTTAAGGATGATATCTTCTTAAGATCTGATTTAAGAGAAGTGCTAAATATTTTAGGTGATTTAGAACGCTTTATTAATAAAATGAATTATGCTAGTCGCTCTAATGCAAGAGATTTAGTAAATATTAAAAGTTCATTGGAAGAGATTCCTAAAATAAGAGATTTACTTAAAAAAGCAGATATTCCAGAAATTGCTCAATTCGTTGCTAAGATCAAACCATTTGATAAAATAAAAAACCTCATTCAAATTTCTATCAAGAAAAATCCACCTACCACGATCAAAGAAGGAGATATCATCAAGGAAGGTTATAATGTAAAAGTCGATGAGTTAAGAGATGTACTCAATAACGGAAAGAAATATATTTTAGATTATGAAAATGAGCAGAAAAAACGGTGGAAATTAACATCTGGATTGAAGGTGGGTTTTAATAATATCCTTGGATACTATATCGAAATAACCTTGAGAACTCTGCAAACTATTTCAAAAATACCCGAAGATTATAATGAAAGAGCAACTCTAAAGAATGCAAAGAGATTTACCACTGTAAAACTAAAAGAACTTGAAGAAAAAATCCTTGCTGCTGAAGAACAAGTGAATATATTAGAATACGAGATTTTCAATGAAATCCGGGGTTCAGTAGAAAAAGAAACTGAAAATATCCTTGAAACTGCAAGAAACATTGCAATTATCGATGTGCTAGCTTGTTTTGCTGAAATCGCTGAAAAATATGATTATTGCCGCCCAATTATTAATACAGACTCAAAAATAACAATTCGAGAGGGAAGACATCCTGTTGTTGAACAGATGGATATCTCTGATAAATTCATCCCTAATGATTGTTACTTAGATACTGAGACTGATCAATTATTAATGATAACTGGCCCAAATATGGCCGGAAAAAGTACATTTCTTCGTCAGGTCGCATTGATTTGTTTGATTGCCCAAATGGGTTGTTTTGTACCAGCAAATTCGGCAACGATTGGAATACTTGATCAAATATTTACACGTATCGGTGCATCAGACGATCTTGCTCGAAAATTGAGCACGTTTATGATAGAGATGACAGAGACGGCTAAAATTTTGAATTATGCCACACCAAAGAGTCTTGTAATAATCGATGAACTAGGAAGAGGGACTAGCACTAGCGATGGGCAAAGCATAGCAATGGCAACCCTAGAAAAACTAACTCAACTTAAAGTAAAAACTCTGTTTAGCACTCACTATCACCAATTAACTGAAATAGATTTACCTGGAGTAAAGAACTTCCACCTAGATATAATTGAAAATGATGATGGAAGTATAAATTTTGTCAGGAAATTAAAACCGGGGAGTACGGATAAATCCTATGGGATTCACGTTGCAAAGCTTGCGGGCATTCCGGATGACGTTATTATAAGAGCTTTTGAGATTCTTGAAAAAATAGAGAAGGAAGATCCTTTTAGAACTTCAGTGAAAGAAAATGGGAATGGTGCTTCATCGGAGAAATACTACGACAAGATTATAAATGGCAAAAAAGTCAAGCTTGAAAAATTAAATTCTGAATTAGAAGCTTTACAAGAACAGTTGGAGATATGTGCAGAAGATTTAACGAAAAAAGAACGAGAGTTAAAGAAAAAAAACTCTGAAATTGAAGAATTGGGAGAAGAAATTAAAGCAAAAAAAGCCAAAATTCCTCAAACATCAATTGCAAAAAAGAGGAAGTATGTACAAACAAGTTTGTTTGAGACCACATCAGCGAAAAAGGTTGTATCAGATGAGAAATTACTAGCGTTAGTTGAAAGTTTGAAAAAATTGGATATAAATACCCTAGTTCATGAAGAATTAAAGGAGAAATTGGAGAGGTTTAAGAAGCAGTTAGAAAAATTAAGCTAACAAAAAACGACCGGATTGATAAATACGATAATCGTAAGGTATATATAGTATATTGCAATGAATGAAACGAGGATTAATCGATACTGATTTCTTCTCTTTTCGTTTTTAATGTTTTCTAAAAATAATATCAATATTAAACCAATAAACATCAAATGAGAAGGTTGTAAAGCTTTCCAGATTATTGAATCAATAATTAAGATCCCTTGAATTTCCGCATCACTGTGACCCCAATTTGTAATCATTTGAATTAGATAATCTGGAGAAATCAGGTACGGAAGAAACATGATAGCAAAAGGGACAAGAAAATAGAGAAGATCTTTCAATTTTATTTTTTTAACTATTAATAGAACGGGAAGGAATATTATTGCTGTTATTTTAAAAGTTGCAAGAGTAAAGAGTATCCCCGAAATCCATTTTTGATCTTT
>JAEOTL010000510.1 GCA_016839845.1 Promethearchaeota archaeon | reverse complement strand
TGAATTTCTATATTCCCAGCCGCCTTCTGGAACTGACATATAGTAAGATTCTTTAAGATCAAAACCAGAACAAAAGCTTTTCCCATTTGCTTTTAAAACAATTACATTGACACTGTTATCCGCTTCAGCATAATCGAAAACCGCATCCAAATCATCAAGTAGTTGATAGCTCAGAGCATTATGTTTTTCTGGTCTATTCAATATGATATAACCAACTTTTTCTTTGGTTTCATAAATAATGGTTTCAAATTCCTTTTTTATCAATTCACAATACACCTTTAGAATTTATTTGGTATTAGCTTATTTTTTAAACTATTTAAATTTTAATCACCATTTCTACTAGTTTGAAAAATCATAAAAAATCAAAAAGACACTAATGTTTTCCAAGCTTCTGTAAAAAGATATTTTAATATTGAGGATTTCATAATAGTATGAGAAATGAAATAACAACTATAGAATTAACGCCAATTCATGTTCCTTTTAAGGATGTTGTCATAGAAACAATGAAACAATCTGAGGGTGGTTTAGGTATGGCTATCGCCGCAGAAGAAGCATGGTTAGGAGGTGATTTTGTAATTTGTAAACTCACCACTAGAGAAGGGAATATTGGTCTAGGAGAATCCTTTCTCTGGCTCCCAGAATCAGGAGTCTCTCCATTTCAAGTTATAGATTCTATTGAAAATTGCGTTGGGAAATATCTATTGGGTGAAAATCCTTTTAACATTGAAAAAATCAATCATAGGATGGATATTAATCTTGCAAATAATGAGATGGCTAAAGGTCTTCTAGATATGGCTTGTTATGATTTAATGGGGCAAATCACAGACCGATCTGTTTGTGAGTTAATAGGTGGTAAAAACTCAGATGAAATTCCTCTTGCTGCCTTAATTCCTTTAGCTGAACCTATATTAATGAAAGGAATAGCTCAATATCATTATAAAAAAGGTTTCAAAACTTTTCGACTCAAATTAGGAAAAGGGGTGCAACAGGATAAAGAAATTGTTGAAACCATTAGAAACACTTTTGGTAATGAGATAAGATTAAGAGTGGATTATAATCAAGCCTATTCTCCTTCTATGGCTGTTAAAGCAATAAAAGAAATTGAACCTTATGGTATAGATTACGCTGAACAACCAGTAAAAGCTGATGACTATATAGGAATGTCGTACGTTCAAAAGAAAGTCAATACGCCCTTAATGGCACATGAAGGTTTTTTCTCGATTAAAGATTTTATTTTATTAGTAGAATTAGGGGCCGTAAGAGTTCTTGGGATTAATTCGGAACGCCCTGGTGGAGTAACGAAAGCATTAAAAGCTTTCGAATATGCCAAAATGCGAGGTCTCGGAGTCGTTTTGCACAATCAACCTTTGGGAATTGCTTCAGCTATGCACATTCATTTTCATATAGCAAAATATCCTTATATTGATTATGCAACAGAATTATTTGGTCATGAAATGTTAAAAGACGACCTTATAATGAACCCAATAGATTATAGCAGTGCCTTCGCAAGATTACCGAAAGGTTCAGGTTGGGGTATAGAATTAGATGAAAGAGTTTTAGAAACATATGCCACAGCAGATACTGTTGTAATAGAGAAATAGTATAATCAATTTAATACAAATTTAATTACTCTATTTTTGAAATAGGTAATCGATTATGGGAAAAAAGGGAATTAATTCCCGTAAAAATCGCGTAAGAAAAATTTATTAGAAAACGAATTCTTCCTAAATTATTAGATTTAATGAAATTTTTGTATAAAATGAAAAGAGTTTGAAAAATTTGGCTCAGAAAAATATCTATGAATATGATGCAAAAAAGTTGTTAGCGCAAGAACTTCCAAAATATTATCCAGAATTTGATTATCATAATAAATTATTTATAGTAGATAATGATACAAATTTAGATAAGGCAATATCGGAGAATCCATGGGTAAATACTGAAAAATTAGTGGCTAAGCCTGACCAACTCTTTGGAAAAAGAGGTAAGGCTAATTTAATCTTACTAGACGCAAATCGCGATGAAATGAAAGATTTTTGTAGTAAAAATTTGGGTAAAGTGTTTGAAATAGGCAATATACGGGGAGAATTAAAACGACTACTTATTGAACCCTTTATACCTCACGAAACAGAATATTACGTATCTATAACATCTGATAGAAATAATGATATTATTCATTTCAGTGTAGAGGGAGGTATTTTCGTTGAAGAAAACTGGTCAGAAGTAAATCACATACCAGTACCAATAGGAACAGATATCAATACTTTTGATCTTGGATCCAAATTACCTGAATTAGGAGATTTAAAAGATACAGTAGTTACCTTCATTAAAGGATTATATCACGTTTTTGTTGATCAAGATTTTGCATTTCTTGAAATTAATCCCTTTGCTATTACTGCTGATAAAAAGGTTGTTCCATTAGATTTAAAAGCGCGTTTAGATGATACTGCTCAATTTATTCACACTGATACATGGGGAAATCCTGAAAATCCGATTGAATTTCCTACTGGTTTTGGTCAAACGATGTCTAAAGAAGAAGCAATGATTAGTGATTTAGATGAAAAAACTGGTGCTTCTCTTAAGTTAACAATATTAAACAGAGAGGGAAGGGTTTGGACGATGGTTGCTGGAGG
>JAEOTL010000161.1 GCA_016839845.1 Promethearchaeota archaeon | reverse complement strand
AGTCCCAGAATCAGATGAACGAAAACTTGGATCCTACATAGCAAAAGTTAAAGCAATAGTTCAAAAGAATAGATGATAAAATTTAATTAATAATCCTATTAATTTTATCTACGACACTCGTTGCCCCCGAATGAGATTCCTGCAGTGTTCTTCCTAAATATAATATTGTGCATATGGGTTCTCCTTTTAATATTTTTCTATTCGACTCGCTTTTATCATGAACATATTCAAGTTTGTTAATTTGAGGAATAAATTTCTTACTGATTTCTTTTGGGGCAAATAGGATAAGTTTTGTAGAATATCCTTTGAATTTTGCTGACTTTATAGTTTTTCGTAATCTAGCCCAATTATTCAAATCGAAGCTTTTAATATGTAAATCTAGAAGATTTAGCCCAAAACTTAATTCTGTAGCTCTGACTGAACCTGGTATTCTAGGATTAATTTCCATTAAATAAGGATAGTTATCTTTTAGCACATAATCAAATCCATTAACTCCCCTCAATCCTAATTCTTTAGCTAACATTATTGAGGTTTTCTTTACCAGTTTTTCAGTTTTCTTAGATAAATCCATAGGTACTATGTTTCCACAGTACATGAATCCTTTTGGACTATTCAAGTTTTTATCCCCTATTATCTGGCGATTTATTGAAACTACTTCGCATTCCTTACCATTTGAGATTATTGTACAACTAATTGGTATTCCTTCAATGTATTCTTGAATGACCCAATCCTCTGGAACAAAATCTTGAAGTTTAATCTTACCAATTAAAGATGATAACTCTTCATTGTTATTAAGTTTAAAAACATTGGTTCCCCCAGCACTTCTATATTTTTTAAGAACAAGTGGAAACTGAAGCTCAGGTTTATAAAATCTGATATTTTCGAAAGGTATAGTGAGGGGAACTTTGTAATTGTGAAAATCTAAATACTTATAAACTCCCATAATCTCTCTTGCATTTTTAATCGTGTTGATCTCGTTATTCAAGTCTTTTGTTTCATGTTGTCTTTTTTGTAGTTCATCTAATATCACTATTCGGTCTTCAACTGCATTATCTAAACCACTCCCAATTACTAAATATTCTATCCTAGGATATTTTCTCAGCATTTTTATAGTGAATTCAGACAATAATTTGCTATAACTAGATTTTAATGAATTGTAATCAGTTCCGAGCTCCTTAGTAAGTATGAAACTATCTTCAACACAAGGTAAAAGATCTATATCACCAAAAAAGTCAACGGCATAAACCAAATATCCCGCATTCTTTAGTGATTGAGCTAACGGTCGAGTATTGAAGCCTACAACAAGAACGGAATTCACGATATCCACCATTTGTAATCATTAAGAATTGAGAATTTAAGAAGTTTTGACGTATTGGAATATAATCTAACTAGCTGTGTGATTGACATAATAAATTATTTACAATTTTGTCATTATTACTAAGAAACATTTTTAAACAAATTTTACTTTTTTGAATACTACGAAATCTAAAAAATAAAATGAATTTCGAATAGTTTTAATAATTTTAATAAAAAGGTAAAATTAAATGATAAAAGAGCTCGAAGGAAAAGTTGCTGTGGTAACAGGAGCAGCTAGTGGAATTGGATTATCAATGGCTCATGCATTTGCGAAAAGGAAGATGAAACTTGTAGTGGCAGATATCAATGAGGAAGCTTTAAACAAAGCAACTGAAAGTCTTAATAGTTCGGGTGCTGAGGTTTTATCAATTACAATGGATACAGGTGACCCAAAGCAAGTTGAGAGTCTTGCTACAAGAGCCTATGAGCGATTTGGAAACGTAAACGTACTCTGCAATAACGCTGGAGTTGGAGGGGGAGGTCCCGCTCATCTCTTAGAACCAGGAAACTGGAACTGGACATTTGGACCTAATCTTTTTGGAGTGATTTATGGGATTAGGTATTTTTTAGGTAGGATGCTCGAAAGCAAAGAACCATGTCATATTATAAACACTGCTTCGATAGCGGGACATTTAGCTGGTGAAATGGGCCCTTATTCTGCCTCTAAATTTGCAGTTGTGGCGATTAGTGAATGCGTTGCTTTAGAATGTTTCAATACGAATGTTGGTGTATCAGTTCTTTGCCCTGGTTTAGTTGATACAAAAATTATGGAAAATTCGCTCTTATTGAGTGCCAATCTCACTAATGTCTATCAACCATCACCAGAGGAGGTGGCAGCGGGTCAAACTTTTCAGGACAACTTTGCAAAACTGTTATCTTTGGGAATGAGTCCAGATCTTGTGGCAGAGATGGTGATCTATGCTATTGAGAATGATCTGTTTTTCATTATGACTCATCCTGATTATGTGAACCTAATAGAAGATAGGTTTAATAGGATAAAAAATGATGCTGCATTAATCAGTAAAAAATTCCCAAAAACTGTAGGAGAATCAAAAGAATTGTATGAATATAAAACCGATTCACTTACTTTTTCAATTTCATATCCTAGCTACTTAATTCAAATAAATCCCCCACCCAATATTCCTCAAGTTTTTGCTGCCTCAAGAGAATTTCTCCAAAATCTTCATGTTTTTGTAGCTGATATTCCGCCAAATTTACGTTTAGAGGACACGTCTCAAACATTTGCTAATCTTTTGATTCCATTTGGGAAAGATATTAAAATAGTTTCTGATAAACAGATAACGTTACAAGATGGGACTGTTGCTCAAGAGGCTGAGATAACTTACAAACAATTAAACGCTGTATCCACGGCTTCGCATCATGTTTCAGTAATAAAAGATAATAAATGGATTCGTGTTAGCACGTTCGCACATCCAAGTTTTCATAATGAAGAACTCAAAAAAATTGGTCTTTCGTTAAAATTTCAAGAATAATTTGAATATTCTTTTTTTTAATAAACCTAAGGTTTTACAGAATCTTCTTCAATTCCAGAATTAGAGAATTGGGGTTATATTTATTGAACTTATATATTTGAGCACTACAATATTTCTTGAAGTTTTTCTTTATTTTTTCAGCAGAATAGGTATGAACTCCTAGAGCTTGAGTGGCATAAGATTTCTTCGGTTCTAGTACAACCATATGGATTTTTTGTTTTGATAATTTCTTAGTGAGTTCTTTCAATTCATTTGTAATTAAAGTATAATCCGTTTCAACTTGAGCTATTAAATCTGGATGTTTAACGGAAATATTTGCTCCACAATCACTGCATATAAAGACCACGGGTATAATATTTCTGTCTTTCAATCGTTCAATTTTTATTAAATCTTTTACTTTTTTCAATGCTGCCGCCATTGGTGTGTAGGACTTTCCTTCTAAACTTTTCAGTTTGTCGACTGCCATCTTGAAATTTACCGTCGGATTTTGAAGAACTACTGCTTCTTTACCGCGGAAGATGATTAGTGATATTTTATCTCTCTTTCGGAATCCTTCTCGATGTAACGCAAGAAGAACGTCCGTCATTTGTCTGATAACATAATGCATTGAAGCTGAACTATCTAACACGAAAAAAAGAACCAAAGGAGCACGGTATTCATAGATTTTATCCATCAAATCGTATTTATTAAAATGAATAGGGAAATCTATCTCTGTTTTATTGTATGCTATGTTCTTCAAGTAATTTCTAATTGTAGCATCTAAAGCGATAGTCTTTGGTTGTTTATTTACAGGTGTCCTATAGGAAACATATCTCCCTTTCTGGGATGATGAAATTTTAATCCTTCTACCAATTCCTCTACCCCCATAATCAGAAATCTTCCTATCTTTTCGAATATTGTCTAAAATAGAAGTCATTTTTTTTTCCATCTGGTAAATAAATGGTATGGAACTATCGGTGGATTTAAAAAAACGAAGATCGTCATTATTTGGGATATTTTTAACTTTCCATCCCCCAGCAGGTTTAGGATTTCGTTTCTTATTATCAGGATATTTAGGAGGAGGTAATTTCTGTTCTCTGGTTTCTGGGATATCCACCTTATCAGGATCAACAGACTGGCGTTTAAACTCCTTTTGGGAGCCATCATCATGTTTTAAAGGACCTTCTGTTTCCCGATTCGGTTGTAAAATTTTGGTGTTTTCATACGCTTCTTTTATTTTCCCATAGACTTCAGCAATTTTTGATTTTATTTCTTCAGGCGTCATTTCATAATGGAGTGATTGAATTCTATGTTCAAAAACTAAATCCATTGCTGCATTCAAATCTTCATCCTGTATTACTTTCCTTGCACTTAGTGCAGCGTGAGCTCTTGCGCATCTAATGAATGTAATATCTGCTCTTTGAGAGAAAATTTCTAATTCACTTACAATTTTAGATACGAATTCATAAACCGAATCGGGAATTTGAACTTCTTTTAGTATATTGCGTGCATTAAGGATCTTTTGTCGCAGTTCATCTTGCTGCTTTTCATAGTTTTTGATGAATTCTTTTGGATTATCATCAAAACTGATAACCCTTTTAGTGATTTCAGCCCGTAACTCATTATCCCTTGGAGCTTTTATCCTAACTTCTAATCCGAGACGGTCTGCGATTTGAGGTCTCAAGTCACCTTCTTCAGGATTCATACTTCCTACAAGAATGAATCTAGAAGGATGAGATACTGAAATACCCTCTCTTTCTATGATATTAACACCAGATGCCGCAGAATCTAAAAGAACATCAACAATATGATCTTGCAATAAATTTATTTCGTCTACATATAAAATACCACGGTTAGCTTTTGCTAATAATCCGGCATGCAAAGCTCTTATTCCTTCAGTAAGGACTTTATCAATGGATAAGGAACCACATACCATATCCTCTGTAACTCCTAGCGGTAAGTTCACCAACCACATATCCCTAAATTCGGTCTCAATTTGATCATTTTCCTTTTTCTCCTTACAAGTTTCACAAAGATCGTCTACATCGGAATCAGGGTCGCACGAGAATTCACAACCTTTAACAACTTCGATCTCAGGCATTAGTTCTACAAGACTTCTAACAGCAGTACTCTTCCCAGTACCTTGATGGCCCGTCATAAGGATCCCTCCTATTAAAGGATCAATTAGGTTAAGTATTAAACCCATTTTCATTTTATCTTGACCAAGAATAGCTGTGAACGGGAAATTAAGTTTTATCATAATAAAGGTTTGTTCCTAAAATTTTACGGGGTATTAAATTTATACCGTAGGCATTTTTAATCAAAATAACGCTTAATCAAATAAAAATTTATCAAAATTACAAATATGATGATCAGTATTTTTTACGGTGTTTTCTCTAAAATTTTTTTGAAAGATCTTTTAATTTCTTGCCTAAACCACCTATTTGATCATCCCACTTAGAGAAAACATTGTTTATACTGGCGATTAGTAGATCTCGTTCTTTAAATTCTAGGTAATCTAGAAATTCTCTAATCATTTCAATTTTTTTATTTGTTTCTTCTACAAATTTGCGCACTTCCTGAGACTGATTATCAAGAACTTCAGGAATACGCTGTTTTTCTCCACGATGCGATAAAGTAGATAAATATTCTTCTGTACCCAGTAATAATGAATTCAATTGATTCACTTTATCCTCAACAATCTCTTCATATCTTTGAATGAGATTATCTTTTGGCAAGAGCATGGTGACATCTACAATGAATTTTTGTGTCAAAGATACAAGTTGTTCCATGCTTTCATAGCCCTCGATTTTATAATCAACTGTGTGAATACTTGCTTCTATACCTGAATCAACATTATCTAGTCGAAAAATCTTAAATCCCGGATCATGGGTCAGTTGGATATCTGGATCGCCTTTTTTACTTGCTACTTCGATTTGACGAATCATTCTCTGAGGATTAAATACGAGAGAAATTGCTAAAGGATTATTTTGTTGATAGGATAATGTGGTACGGATATCGATATGACTCATCATAACTTTAAAGCCAGGATGTGAGTGCCACCACCCAACCACGAATTCAGGGGGATCTCGTGAAAAAGCTTGCTCATCAATAACGTAAAGAGATTCATAATCCTCGTCCGACCATTTGTATTGATCAATTACTGCATTTCGATCTAGCTCTTGATGCATAATGGGGTAAGTTTGTGTTATAATCACATCGTTTCCATCATTTCTACCAGTAAATATCCCGCTAACTTCAAGCCAATCGTCTTTTGGTATACGAACATTGGCAAATCGAACCGAAGCAGCTACAACAGTTAAATATACTTTCTTTGGAATAATTATCATATTCTAACCTTTAGCTTGTATCTTTTATAGAAAGAGGTTCTATCATTTTAATAAAAATATATCTATTTATGTTTTTATTTTAAATACCAAAATTAAACTTCTCGCGATAAGAAGCTAAAATAGATAATTCATTTACATAAATATTACTGAGAAATTAATAATAATTTAAATTCCAAATTTACCATATTAATGTTACTTAAATCAAATAATTAATTTATTAAGGATGATTTTATTTGACCGAGAAAGGCTTTATCCCGCTTACAAGTGAACTGGGCGTTCCAGGTACATCGTACAGAATCCAATTAGGATTGATTAATGACAAATGGGCGTCGCGTTTACTTAAAGGAAGAGATGTAATTGAATCATATGTCTATAAGGATGAGGATGTTGAAGGCGGTTTTCCAAACCAAAATTTAATCGTTGGCTGGGTTCTACGTACGGTAGCAATTCCAAATATTAATCCTCATCAAGTAATGAAAACTACACAAGCTTTAGTTAAACAGGCAATTAGAAAGAAAGAAGAGAAGAGAACTGTAGCTCCATTATCTGAAACTAAAGAAGTCAAATTAGAAAAAGTACCAGAAAATGAGTTAAGAAGACCAAAAGTTCAGGGGTGGGTGAAAGCTGAAAGTGATAAAACGCCTGAAGAATTGGATGAGGAAAGACTAAAAGCTTTTAAGGAAAGAGCGGCTGCTAAGAAGGCTGAGGAACAAACCAGTGTTGAGGAACAAGCCAGTTCCCCAACAACCCCTACATTGCATACAAAAAGACAATTACCTTCAATTCCTAAGGAAGGTGAAGCAGTAAAGGCTCCAGAAGTTTCAGTAGTCTCAAATTTCTGTCCACATTGCGGGAAGGATTTGGAATGGAAATTTTGTCCTTACTGTGGTAAACCACTTCCTCATGAATAATTAATTTCTTTACCAGTTATTCAGATTTTAAAAAAAGATCTTTTTAAATTAAAACCGTTTAGTTCATATTTTTATAACAAGATAAACAATATATATATCATAAATTTGAAAAATCAAGTGATTCTAAAATGGGGAAAATTGATGATCAACATATAGTTACTATTAAACCACTTGCATACTATAAAATGCTCCTTCATGTCTTAAGGTTTGGTTCGAAATACTTAGATCATTCAAAATTATCAGAGGTTATGGGAGTATTAATAGGAAAGCTTGAAGGGGAAGGGGAAATAAAGGATGTTATAGTTGAAGATGTTGTACCGGTTTCCCATGGGGGAACTATAGAAGTTAAATTTTCGGTAGACCAGCTAGGGGCATTTGGGGAACTAGATTCGAAGATATGGGAACAATATGGAGATCTCGGATGGTTTTCTGTTGGTTGGTACCACTCTCACCCTGGTTTGGGTATATTTTTCAGTGAAACAGATAAATTTAACCAGATTTTTTGGCAAAAGAATCCCAGCGGTATAGGTATTGTCTTTGACCATACGTATCTTGATAAGCCCGAGGGAGATGTGGGTTTTAGAATTTTTAGACTAAATGAAACAAATCTAGATGATCCATCCGTAGCTATGAAATCAGACTACCATGAAGTTAAAGCAATCGTTGAACCCCCAAACAATCGTGACTTTTATGTCAAACTCATGGGATTAATAAATAATGTCCATACTGGATCTCCTCAAATTTTAGAATTAAATGAAACTATTGATTTATTTGGCGATATCTTTATCCCAGAGGAAGAACAAGTAATTTCCAAGATCCCTGAAATCAACTTCGAAGAGATTATCTCACCATTAAGGGATGGGATGGAAAGATTTTTAGAAATATCTATGAAGCCACTAATCTATTTATTAAATACATGGGGACATACGACAGTGTCTAAGATCGCTGCAAATAATTCCAGAATGAGGAAGGATTTAAAAGATTTGAGAGATAATTTGAGTAGTGAGATAATCAATCTCCAGCAAACCTTTAATTATGATTTACAGAATGATTTAAGGGACTTAGATTTTTACGTTGATGATAAGCTTGAAGATATAGATAAAGAGCAGAATGATATAAGAAACCTTATAACAAATTCAAAAGAAGTATTTGAGACTCAAATAGAAACCAAATTTAAGGAAAAAACTCAATCATTAATGAACGCCATTATAAATAATTTAGATTCTGTCTCATCAAATCTCTCAGAGTTTAACCAACAATTTGTTACTCATTTTGAGGATCAAAAGAGTGGAATTAGTAAGTTGAGTAATATTATTGAAAGGTATAAATCAGTAGAGAATTTTATTAAGAGCAATTTAAGTACTGTACAAGAGGATTTTTTCACAAAATTTGCTAAAAAAATCAGTAAAATGAAGGGAAATCTTAATAATTTTGATAAGGAAACAAAAACTCATCTCTCTAATCTAAAGGCGGCAATAATCCTTTTAGAGAATTCTAAAACACCCATCATAAGTAAGATAAAGACCTTACAGGATGATAATAAGGAACTCCAGAAGTCAATAAAGGAGCTTAAAAATGAAAAGCAGCAACTCTTGAACCAGATAAAAAAGCTTGAAAAAGGAGGAGGCTAACTATAATGACGACTAATTACAAAATTGCAGTCGAACCAGATGCTTTCATTAGGATGATTACCCATGTATTAAAATATGGGAATGAAGCCTTAGAGGAGAGCGTAGAGGTAATGGGTGTCTGCATAGGGAAAATTACAGAAGAAGAAAATTTGATACAATTGGTTAATATACTTCCTATTCAGCACGGAATACAAGTATCAACCGGTTTTACTCGGGAAGATATTGAATTATTTTCTCAGTTGGACAAGGAGTACGAGGAAAAAGAGCTAGGGATCATAGGGTGGTATACATCAAGACCTGGTTGGGGATTAGATTTTACTGATATTACTATTCAAAATCATAAGTTCTTTCAAACAGATAAAAATCCCCATGGATTTATTATAATTTTCGATCATTCATTATTGGGAGACCAAGTAGAGGATCTTGGATATAAAGTGTACACATTAAAAGACTACAAGAAATCAAATGAGTATCTAAGTGTAGCATGTGAAATAGGAAAACCAAATACATTAGGATTTTTTAAATGGGTTCAAAAGTTTGTAGAGGACTCCCAAAGACTTTCCCCCGTTTTGATTAAAGAATTAAAAGATCAATCCCTAACGGAACTACAGGAGATTCCTCAATCAAAAGAAGATTTAGTCAGTGAAAGCATAACTGATTATTCAGCTGAAGTTGAACAAGTTTTCTCAGGTTTTCGTAATGGGATATCCACATTAAATCAAACAATCAATGAACCCTACACAGATTATTTTAAAAACTGGGTTGGTGATTTGACACACGGAACTCTTAAAGGAATGGGATACCTAAGTGGATCACTAAATCAATTGAAAAATACAGTAACAGATGGATTGAGAGATGTCCAGAAATTCTTTAATACGACATTTTCAGAAATTTCACAGTTATTTAAGAAAAACATTACAGAGTATATTAACAATCGTGTTCAAGGAGAACAAGAACTAAAAGTTGAAATTTCAAGTATAATTGACAAAATGATCGAAGAACTTAAAGAAAATCTAGACAAACAACTTGAAGAGGGTTTTAACCTAATAGAAGAAAAGCTAAACGTGATACAGGCAAACCTTGAGAGCAACAACGGCTTTAGATCTAAATTAACTGAACTTACAAGTGAGATTAGCACGTTAGTGGCAAGTTCAGAGGAAGAAATTAAAGCCCTAAAAACTAATTTAGAGCAAGACATAGAGAAGATCCTAGCTCCTATTAGAACCCAATTTGAAGAAAAATTCGATGAGTTAGATTCTGAACTAAATCCAACAAAGGAAAGTTATTCAGAAATAAGTTCTCTCCTTGAAAAACTCCAAAAATTATTAACAGAATTCCGAAATATTTAATAATTTCTTTTTAAAAGAATTGTAAACTTGAAACCCTCGAAATTTGGAGTTTATATTTCGGGATATTAGTGCTTAAACGTTTTAACTGGTTTATTTTAGCAACTCGACTGAGGATCCTCCCGATTCTATCAACTTTAATATCAACGCCGTAACATTCCTTCAATACAGAGTTTATTTTATAAGAAGATAAAATTACGACATTAGATATGTTCTTTTCACAAAGTAATTCAATAGCATTTCTTACTAATTTTATAATGCTTTCTTTGCTTTCTATTTTAGTCTTTTCCATTCTCAATCAAAGATGTAATTCGAGTATAATTAGATTATATACATGGATATTTTTAAAATTTTATTTAAAATCAAGTGAATAATTTAAGATATATGGATTATTCAAATAGATTATTTCCATATCCTATATTAATATGATAATTAGGTTTATATTAAAAAAAAAAATAAATACAAATAATGTCTAATTCTAAATCTTCGGAATCTTCAAAAGCGTCAAAAACCGATAAAGTTGGTATTAAACAAAAGGTCAAAGACTTTAAATCTAAGCAGAATGTAAAATTAAATAAGTTCTCCTCGATAGTAAAAAGGCAAGTTTCATATTTCTATTCTGATAAACTTACCCATCAAGAAGTGTATGTTGATGGTAAAGAGCCGCCCTCATATTCTTTTAAAAAAAAATTCTATGGTCTTTATGTGCTTTTTGGTGTATTCTCATTTCTTCTAATCGTTAGCGTTAATATCTCTATTGATAGCAATTTGAGTGTCTTGATTTTTGAAATCTCTAATACTGTAGTGGCATTCTTCTTAATTTTATCAATAATCTTTAGTATTGACCGAATACGGGTATTTATATTTGAGAAGAACACTCTGCTTAAGCAGGTAATATTATATATCTGCCTGTTTTCAATTTTATTTATTCTTTCATTAACCATAGCTACAGATGTGAACTTCATGTCATATCTATTGTCTCTTGGCATGATTTGGTTAGTATTATTAAGTAGCAGGTTTTATATGTATTCCAGGAAATTTTCTACTAAGATTGAAGCACGATTTATAAAAAAATACTCCATCCCGAGATATGGATTAGCTATTATTACTCCTTTTTTCATATTAGGAATTCTTGTAATAATCTCTTTATTCTATCGCAGCCTTTTAGTTGTTCTTTCCTTAGATCTTCTGGCTCCCTTCGATCCTAGTGGTGCTGTTGATGTTTATACATTAGAAATGCGCGTTGTGATGCCTCTAATATATGTTAGCTTAATAATGACTCTTGTCTTTATAATTTTTGAATTCGTATTTACTAGGAGACGAGCTGAAACCAAAAGAGCCGGAACTTTTGATAATTTCACTTTCGCACTTATTGTGCTTTTTATATTCTTCTTCCAAATTCTCCAAATTACAATGTTTTTATTATTAAGACCAGAAACGATTTCGGCTTTAAAGTCAACCATAGGGGCTACAAGTTCAGCAGTATCCTACTTTTTTATAGCTGAATTTGTAATTTCCATGTACTTCTTATTCAGAATTGTTCGGAAGATAGGACGAACATTAGGGTGGCGTATATTTATTTTTAAAAAGGATGGTCTTATTTTACTTTGCTTGGCCTGTGTATTAGCTCAAACATTAACAAGGTTTTCCTTAGCTTCGGGAATTAAAAATCAAATTGTCACGGATATTGGGATAGTGTTAATGGCAGATAAATATATTATCTCAATTCTAATGATATTCTTCTTAGGAAGCACGTTATTAGTATATTATTTAAAACCACATGAAACTTCCATGTTTATGAGGCTACAGAAAGAAATTGTAACTGAAGAGGAGAAAAGTTTGGATAAAATTTATAAGATTATCCGGAGCGAGTACATCAGACGAGGTAAAGCTTTTCCAATAGAAATAATAGAACGTGAGTTGATTAAAGCAACTCAATTATCAAAAGGGAACGTGTATTCTCTATTAGAACAATTGATAGAAAAAGACATGGATATCGTGATAAGAGAACGAAAAGATCAATCATCAAAACCTGTAAAACTAATTGATTTCGTGTCCGTAACTGAACGTTTCGAGAAAAAGGGAGTAGCAGAGCAAAAAGCAAAACAATATTTGAGTGAAAGATTACTAGAGACTGCTCTAGAGAAAGATAGAAAAACAAGTAGACTTTCTGGAGCTCAAGAAACTGGTGAAGCCGCAAATGGCTTTATTTCCTCTCTTTCGACAGATTTTAGAAGGAAGCAAAGAGATAAGGATTTCTATAGAATAAAATTAAAAGACAAGGATGTCGCGTTTACGCCTGGAGAGCTTTCTGAAACAATAAAGGAAAAAATTCTTCAAATCATAAGAAAGGAATATATTTATAGAATAGAAAATCCTGAAAAAGATCCTGATTTTAATATCCCTATATCGGAAATTTCCAACGAGATTGAACTCGTTACTAAAATTAATCCTGGAGAACTTTATCCAATTTTGGAAGAATTAAGTAGATCTGATATCGAGTTGACTTTAGTAGATAATCCCGATGAACCTGAAGATAAAAAGATTAAATTTCTCCCTTTTGCGAGCGATAATATTAATTATTCACTTGCGAATTTTAGACCTCAAGAATATGCAAAATTCCGTGTGCAAGTAACTAAGAATTACTTGAAATCACTTAAAAAGAAAAATAGTAAAAGAAATCTTTATCAATTAAAGAAAAAGATCCCGGTTGTCACAGATCAACAAAAATCATGGATTGGATTATTGACGATTCTTCATAATAATTATTCACAATATATTGAACAGATAAATTATATTCCAGACGGAAACAAATTACGCAAACGTCTTGATTTAATGGCTAAAGCTTACGAGAAAATCCAAACCTTAATGAATGAAAATTTATAATTATGGATTTTTTACTCAGAATCTGGTTCCCACCATTCTGCTATTGACTTAATATAATCGTCTGTCCACAGATTTTTAATTTCACAGATTTTGGTACACTCTAAACATTTATCTGGAGAATAGATTGGATGTGATATGTATTTTTCACCACCATCAGGTAATATGACAACTAACGTTCCAGAATCCATTTTTTTAGCGGTTTCAATGGCAACGTGCATAGCTGCGCCTGAGCTGATTCCGCAAAAAATTCCTTCTCTTAGAGTTAACATTCGTGATGCATGAGCAGCTTCTTCAATGGTAACAAATATTTTTTCATCCAATCGTGATATATCAAAAATCTTTGGTGTATAAGAAGTCTCTAAATTTTTAAGACCCTGAATTCCCGAATTTGGGACTGGTTCCACGCCAATTATTTTAATATTGGGATTGTGTTCTTTTAATCGCTTCGAAACACCCATTAGTGTACCAGAAGTACCCAATCCTGCAACAAATACATCTATTTCACCATCAGTATCCTCAATTATCTCTTCAGCCGTGTACCTATAATGGGCTAATGGATTATTCTCATTAGCAAATTGATTGGGATAAAAATAAGCATCGGGGTTCTCTTGAACCTTCTTTTTAACGTAGTCTTCTGCCCCATTCATACCTTTATCACCGGGTGTTAAGGTTATTTTCACCCCGTAGGTTGTCATAATCTTTCGGCGTTCAACAGACATAGTTTCAGGCATCACAATTTCTAAAGAATATCCTTTTACAGCACAAACTAGAGCTAACCCTATTCCAGTATTACCACTACTCGGCTCTATAATGATCTTATTGTCAGGCAGTATTCCTTGCTTTTCTGCTTCTTCTATCATTGATATCGCAATTCTATCTTTTACTGACCCCCCCGGATTATATTTCTCTAACTTGGCTAACAATAATACATTCTGGTTTGGATTACTATAATTGATACGAACTAGTGGCGTTCTACCGATTAATTTTAAAATATTCGAGTAATACTTCATTCTTATAACACACTCAATAATACAATTAAACTATAATATGTGATAATGACTTACGTTTAAAGCTTTATATTTATGAATTATAAAATTAAAAAATAGGATCAAAAAAAACTTTATTTTATTTTGAAACTTTTTCTCTACATTTTTCGCAAACGAGGCAGTCAGCAGGTAAATAACCATATTCGGGTCCATTCCAGTAAAGAAGTTCCCCAGTTTCCTCATCATTTATAATATCTTGGCTCACACCAGGAACTGTTTCCATTATATTGTTACATTTACAGCATTTTAATTTTAACCTGCCCACTTTAACACCTTCGCTTTATTATTCTAATACTTCCATTGGTTTACCATGGTGTTCTGGAATAGGTTGGGATCCACAACTTGCTCCCATCCAACATACCAATTGGTCACCCTCTAAATGCATCGCTTGTCCACAATGCATCGGAAGATCTTGTTCAAAACCACATTCTACACATTTTAACATTCCCATTTTTTTTTCCTCTTCTTTTATTTTCATTGAGTTTACTTCATTTTTCTCTTCTTTTATATCTTCATTAGAAATTTTCATTTGCATTAATTTTGGGTCCATTGCATCATAATTCTTAAACCTTTCAGGATCTCTCTTAAAATGAGCTTCACAGTTTGGATTACAAAAATGATAAATTCTATCTTCGTATTTATATTCAATAGCTTTTCTCGGGTCAATTTCCATTCCACAAACTGGATCTTTAACTTTTTCTTGAGTGATTAATAATTTTTCTTCCTCAATTTGTTGAGGTGTTTTTGGTTCGTATCTCTTTAGAAAGAGTGCGTTTGTCACTACTGAAACTGAACTTGATGCCATAAAAACTGCGGCTAGATATGGAGGTAGAAAGAATCCAGTAGCAAAATATAAAACACCTGCAGCAAGTGGAATTCCAATAAGATTGTATATAAAAGCCCAAAAAAGATTTGTAAGCATTTTCTTATAGGTCTTTTTAGATAAATTGATTGCAGATACGACATTTCTCACATCTCCTCTCATAAGCACAATATCGGCAGTTTCGATTGCAACATCGGTCCCTGAACCAATCGCTCTCCCAACATCTGCTTGAGCTAATGCAGGAGCATCATTAATTCCATCTCCCACCATGCCAACTATCGGAGAACCTTCCGATTCTTGAAGTTTCTGGATGGTGAAAGCTTTATCGTTCGGGAGCACTTCTGCTAAGATGTGATCTTCGTCTAGTGCTAGTTGGTGTCCAATACTCAAAGCAGTTTGCATGTTGTCTCCTGTCAACATGTATATTTCTATATTCATTTCCCTCAGTTTTTTTAACGCATAAGGAGCTTGATCTTTTATCTTATCAGAGATCCCAATTATGCCTCTCACCGCATTATCAATACTTATTAGGATTGTGGTAATTCCTTGCTGTTGAAATTCTTCAAATTTTCCTTTATAATCCTCAAATAAGATTTGGTTATCTGTTAGTAATTTTTCATTTCCGACTAACACGATTTTTCCTTGGATATTTGTTTTAATTCCTTTTCCCGGAATAGCATCGAATTCAGTTGGAGATTCTAACAACAATCCTCTTTGATTTGCTTCTTCTATAATTGCCCTTCCAAGAGGGTGTTCAGAACCCATCTCTGCACTTCCAGCATACTTTAAAATCTCTTTTTCGTCATAACCTTTCCCAGTGAGATCATTTTCTGTATAGATTGCTGAAACCTTAGGCCTACCAACCGTTAAGGTTCCAGTCTTATCAAAAACAACAGTGTTAATAGTGTTAATCGACTCTAATGAATCTCCCCCTTTAATTAATAATCCATTTTCAGCCCCTTTTCCTGTTCCAACCATCACTGCTGTTGGAATTGCCAATCCTAAAGCACATGGGCAAGCAATAACAACAATTGATGTAAATACAAGTAATGAAGTTTCTAATTTTGCTCCCTGCAGCGCTGGAAAAATTTGGGTTCCGATGAAGAACCAGTAGAGAAATGCACTAATCCCAATAACAATAACTGCAGGAACAAAATAATTACTAATTTTATCTGCCAATTGTTGTTTGGCTGCTTTCCTACTCTGGGCTTGCTTTACAAAATCTATAATCTGAAATAATAGCGTTTCTTTCCCAACTTTTTCAGTTACCATATGAATAAGGCCATTTTGATTCACAGTTGCACCAATTACTTGACTGTCTATCTCCTTTTTAACATATTTACTTTCTCCTGTTATCATAGACTCATCTACTTTAGTTTTCCCTTTTACCACCTTCCCATCAACTGGTATTTTTTCGCCAGGTCTTACTATTAGCACATCTCCCACCTCGATTTCTTCGATTGGAATCTCTATTTCTTCATCATTTTTTATAATTACCGCAGTTTTTGGCTGTAATCCTATAAGTTTCTTAATCGCTTCCGATGCTTGTCCTTTTGTTTTATGTTCAAGGTACTTCCCTACTAGGAGGAAAGTGATTATCATGCTCATTGCCTCATAGAATGTTTTCCCCGAAATTAAGAAAGTCGTCAAGATTGAATAGATTAGTGCTGTTGTCGTACCTAATGCTACTAAAACATCCATGTTCGTAGATTTATTTTTTAACGATTTAAAAGCCCCTATTAAGAAAAATGACCCGGAAATCCCATAATTTGCTAAAGCAAGGAAGAAAAGTAATAAGTTTCTCTCAAATGATTCAATAACAAACCAACTTATAGGTGTAATAATTAGGGAAAATGTTAAAGAGATAAGCATGATACGAAGTCGGTAACGCATCTCCTTTTTATGTTTGATAATTTCCAAATCAACTGCACCGGCAGTTTTCTCAATATTAACTCCTAATTTCTTAATTTTAGTATATATCCCAGTTTCATCTATTGCAAGGTCATTGAATTCTATGAAGAGCTTAGAAGCCTTATAATTTCCTCGAACTTCTTGGATTCCCTCGATATTTATTACATCTTTAACTAAATCTTCAAAATTCTTTTCTGATAATTCACCTAAAACCATCAAATCAATTCTTGACAAAGAAGCCTTATACCCGAGATCTCTGACAGCTTCCTTAAATTGTGCATAACTTGTAGTATTTGGATCAAATTCAACTATAGCTTCTTCATTAGCAAAATTAACTACGGCTCTTTTGACACCTTGAAGACTACTAAGTTTGGTCTCAATCTTGAGTGCGCAGTTAGCGCACGTCATCCCAGACAATTTTAAATTAATATCTTCTTTACTTTCTGCCAAGATTTATTTCCTCCTTCTTCTATTTTGCATTAACAAGATTGGTAATTATATATTATGATTATATTTTGTAAATTTCCTTAGAGTTTTGATTTAAAGTATAATCATTTTAAGAGAAATATCTTCTAATCTGTAATTTTTCATTTTTCTAAAAAAAGAAAAAAAGAAAATTTCTTAAATCCTGAGATACCGAGTCTTATGGTCTCTCGTCATAGTTTTTTCGAACAAAGATATAAAGAACTAATCCAATAACACCCAGGAAAAAACCTATTATCAACCAGAACTCAGAATTTTTGATTCCTCTTTTTATTGCATCTTTATGCATGTACTTAGCAATAAAAAGATTAACTACAAACATAGCTATACCCCCTACCAACATAATAATCCAATGATATGGGGGCAGAGTATATTGCATTATATTTAAGATCATATTTAATGCTCCTTTTTTAATACTTTTAAGTAGTTATCGTATAAGAACTATTTTATGTAGTTATAGCTTTCGGTTATATTTTGTAAATCTTTACACGACTACATTTATTACATGAAACCATAATTCTTCTCCGACTAAATGCAGATTTATTAAATGGATTAATCCAAAACATCAAACTTCGTATCCATAAATATTTAATTTGATTCAAATTTAATGACATTAAATAATTAAGATGCCAGAATTAAATGGATACCTAAGACTTTCAAATCTTAGTTGAGAATTAATTGTAATATTTTGACCTTAACTAAATTAGTTCTAAAGATAGGAGAAAGAGGTTAACGCGGATGGCTGATGAAAAAAAACCAGATGAAAAAAATGGTCAAGGAGGGGATCAGAATACAGATTCTGAAAAAACATCCGCACACAATTTCGCTCAGGCAATGAGAGACAGGGTAAATAGACTTGAACAAACCCAAAGACTTAAAGGAGAAGCGGAGAGTGTAAAAAAGGCTCAAGCTGATAAACTCAGCAGGGAAATCGCAGTAAAAAGAGCAGCTGTTAACCCCAAAGTAACCGAGAAAGAGAAGATGCCCCCTCCTTTTTATGGGGAAATGAGAAGTAAAAATATAGATACCATCCTTGGTGCTTTTGAGAAATTAAGACCATCCAGGATTAAGAGAGAATTAATCCCGCTTATTCTTATTTCATTAATTACATTATCATCCTTTATTTATTTTTCATATCAAGACAGTACAGGCTCAATAGTATATTCTTCCGAAGTACCAAATATTAATATTGATGTATCAGGTCAAATTACAAATGAATCAATTCAATGCTCACTAAAAATTTCTCCCTACTCAACTGAGTTTACGAATACTGGTTGGGCAAATCGTTATTTACCCGCAAATATTAGAAGGAGAATTTCTGATGGAGGACTTTCGTTCGAATTATACCAAAATGAAAACTTATTTGAAATTCGGGAGGATGATGATTGGTTGCTCTTACCTCAGGGAAAATATTTAGATTCACTTCGCACAAAATTAGCGTTTGACGTCTTTAACATGATTTATATTAATAATCCATATTACAGACTCCCGCAGTCGAAACTAATTGAAGTTTTTATAAATGGGAATTATGAAGGTCTTTATTTACTCTGTGAAAGAGTAGATCGTAAGATGATGGATTTAGAGTTAGAAGATACTAATAATCCTGAGGAAAATGATGCAATTTTTAAAACGAATAATTGGGATGGTGATTTCTATTCAGTTCCTACTGCAACTGATCCACTATGGGAGCAATTATATCCAAATATATTGGATTTCTCTGATATTCCGAAAAATCTTACAGAATTCATCCATAATGCAACAGAGGCAGATTTTTTTAACAATGAAACTGGGATTTTTTCAATCTTCGATAAAAATTCAATAATTGATAATTTCCTTTTCAGTCTACTCACCGGTCATGAGATAATTGAAGGCTCTTCATGCTATTTAGCACTCAATCAAAAGATGGAATCAGGATTCTTTTTTCTTCCTTGGGATTTTGGTCAAAGTTGGGGCTTTAGCAAGCATGGTTCTATTCCTTTGTCTCTGTGGTTAAACGAGAATCAGAATGCAATTGAATCGGTGGTGTGGAGTAAGTTATATCATCGGTTAGTTCTACCTAATAATCCCGCTATAAATGATGAGTTTATGGCAGAAATTATTAATCGCTGGAATTTCTTGAAAAATTACTTCTGGAATTCTGTAAATCTCACGGTGTATTTTGAAGAGCTCTCTCTTCCTATACAGAACGCCCTTCTCCGGGCTGAAAATAGTGAAGATATGAACACTATTGTTGATACAATTAAAGAGTGGATATTAACACGATGTAGTCTATTAAATAACATATTAGTTGATCCATATAATATGATTTTAGACAATTTACAAGATCCCATCCGTGAAGATGACGAGATATTTGGATTTTCAAGTCCAGCAGCAAGAAGAAATTACTTCAAATCCTCAGAACTCTTTTCTAAAACAAAAATACATGAAGTAAGGGTCGTTATACGGGCAGATTATTTTTCAGATATTCTCAATCGAAAGCATGACATAGATCGCTGGAATGACCGGCGATTTATGCCATCTGATGTTTCAATTGATGATTATTCGATGGATAACACAGGATTTCGAGTTCGTGCTAATTATAACAAAGTATATCCTAAAGATTCATTTAAACTGAAGTTTAGCGAAAGGGAATTTTATTTAGGAAACGGGGCGTGGAGATATATGCCAGAGAATGCTGATCGTCGATTTTGTGGATTGAGAAGATTAAATTTACGCGCAGCTCCAGTTGATTTCTCATTCATGAATGAGGTTGCGGGTTATGAACTTTACAATATTCTTGGTATGCCCTGTCCACGGATTAGCTGGGCAAAGCTTTTTATCACCAAAACAGATGAGGCAGGAAATATATTAGAAGACGAAGTATACAGTGGTTTGTATTTGCTAACAGAAGATATTGACAAAACTTTTCTCAATTATAATTTTAAAAAACCTGAAGGAAATCTCTATAAAACTAATGATTATGCTACTCTTGAATTCGTCCCACAGATACAAAGTCTTCTAACACTTGATGGCCGCCGTAATTATGAGTTGAGAACGAATGAGGAACTAGATGATTACTCAGATCTACAGAAATTTGTCCAATATATCAATTATAATTGGAGTAATATTCAAGAAGTTACAAATATTACCCTTCTCGGGAAATATTTTGCTGCAAGTGTTTTCCAAGCTAACTGGGATGATTACGTATTTCTCCCACATAATTATTTTTTATATTCTGATCCTCAATTTGGATTTGTTATGATACCATGGGATGTAGAGAATAATTTTAATATGGGTAGTAATTATTCAATCCAAGGCTATGTGACTCCCTTTGCTCCTGATTTCCGTGAAGCACCTTTACTTTCCGGTTATAAGGAATGGTACCCTTGGATTTCCGAATTTTTTGGCATAAATCCGGATAACCGCCCCTTTTGGGATAATCTAATAGTAGACTCAGACTTTATCATCGCGTTTTATAATTCCCTTCAGAAAATTGTTGATAATATGAGTTCACTATATAATCAGGTTGTTGATTGGTTTAATTTTATTGATGATATTGTGACACTCCCATATACTCATACAGATCCTGAACCAGATCCTAGAGGTGCCTGGATTCCCGATGAAATCCTCGAGGGTTGGTTTTGGGTTGGTCGTACTCGAGTTTTAAACTATTCGGTTGGGAGAACTCAATATGTAATAAGTCAATTACCGTAGTAGAAGATATTAAAAATAGAATGGTGAGAAAAATCCAAACATATCGAAAATACCAGAAATATTTCAACCGATTTGAGATAAAATATCAGATATCTTTAGCGGAGAGAGATAATCTTCTTAAATTTATTAGCCCTTTCATGATATTGGACTCAAATGTTCAGAACCAATATGATTATGAGGTTAGAAGTTTATACTTTGATTCTAATTTTCATCATTCATTTTTAGAAAAAAGAGATGGAGTTGCGATCCGAAAAAAATTAAGGATTCGATTTTATCCCAATTTCTCAGGGAATAATCAAGATTTTGCTTTTATAGAGGTTAAGAAAAAAATTAATGAAAACGTTGCCAAGAGAAGAATCTTCGTACCTCTTGAAGAATCATTAAGTATTTTGAATAGAAAGAGTACAGAAGCACAAAATTTCTATGAAGCCGCTTCTGATCAAGATAAAACAACTTTAGAAGAGATCTGGTTTCTCAATAAAAAATATAATTTAAAGCCAAAGTGCATTGTATCTTATAAAAGACAGCCTTTTCTTTCTAAAGTCGAGAAAACCTTCAGATTAACGTTTGATACTAATGTGATGGTTAGAAACTATAATCTTGATCTTCGTTATGGTGGAGGTTCCAAATTCATTGTACCTCGTAACATTTGCATAATGGAAATAAAGTTTAACAACTTTATTCCAAATTGGGCAATGCGAATTATTCAAAAAAATGATTGTATACAATATAAAATTTCAAAATTTGCAACCGGATTAGAAAAAACAAAACCGTTTGCTCTAGTTTAATAAACCTTTTTTTAAATTTAAAATAATAAAAAATTATGTGGTTATTTGATTTCTTTAAGAAATTTATTGAAGATTCCTTTTTTACTTTAGGAATTGTTAATCCAGAAATAGGTATTTCAGATATAATCATTGTATTCTTTTGGACTATAGTGCTGTCTCTCCTTATTGGCATTACCTATCGAGGAACTCATAGAAGTATTTCTTATTCCCAAAACTTTACTCAGACATTAGTACTGTTAGGGGTCATTGTGGGTATGATTATGGTGGTTATAGGAGAGGATATAGCTAGGGCTTTCACTCTGGTAGGTGCTCTTTCTATTGTACGATTCAGAAATGCTCTAAAAGAAACCAGGGATGTTGGGTTTATATTTTTCGTTATGGCTGTGGGTATGGCGGCTGGGACACGCTATTATCTTATTGGGATCTTACTTACATTAATTGGCTGTAGTTTGATGTATTTTATGACCTATACTAAATTCGGACAAAAAGGACTAGCCCAAGATATTTTAGAGCTCGATTTTCCGGTTTCACAAGACTATTCTAAAATTCTAAGCCCAATCTTTGTACGTCATCTTAAATATTATTCAATGTTAGGAATTGATGCGATAGATGACGAAACGAATCGTATTAGCTTCATTGTTACTTTTAAGCAGAAGACTAAACTACTGTCATTAAAGAAGTCTAGAGGAGTTCCAATGGAAATTGGCTCAAAAGCAGAATTGTTATCTGAAGTTCAAAAGATTCCTTATATTTCCAATGTTAAAGTTATTGAGGGAAGTAGTTCAGTCGAAATTTAATTAACTATCCAATTATAAAATAATTCTCATATTGAGTTATTCCATTTGTCATAACAAGTGATAGTCATGGAAAGAACATCGATCGTTGATACGTCGTTTGGTAAAATTCAAGGATATAAAGAGAATGGTATTGAGATCTTTAAAGGTATTCCATATGCAGAACCACCTATTGGGGATCTACGCTTTAGTGAACCTAAACCTAAAACAAAATGGCAAGGTGTTAAAGACACCATCAAATGTGGCCCTATGGCCCCACAACATGAACCTGAAGATCCAAAGATTAATTTACCCGAATCGGAGGATTGTCTTTATCTTAATGTTTGGACTCCCGCCGTTGATGACAAAAAAAGACCTGTTCTTGTCTGGATACATGGGGGAGGATACCTAAACGGTACAGGAGCAAGACCCAGAACTGATGGTGCAGCACTCACGACTCAAGGGGATGTAGTTGTTGTAAGTTTCAACTATCGATTGGGTGTACTAGGCTTTCTTTTTTTACCGGGAATACCTCCAAATCTTGGAATGCAAGACCAAGTTGCTGCGTTACAATGGGTTCAGGAGAATATAGAAAAATTTGGAGGTGATGCGAATAACATTACGATTTTCGGAGAGTCTGCTGGGGGTATGTCAGTTGGAATATTACTTGTCATACCATCTTCAAAAGGTTTGTTTCATAAAGCAATTATGTCAAGTGGAACGGCTAATCCACGTGATTATAACAATTCAAGATCAAGAGAGGGCGCGGAAAAACTATTATCAAAGTTAAGGATTGGAATAGAGAACATTGAAGACTTAAAAAAGGTTCCCCTGAAAAGACTCATGAGTTTACAAAAAAAAATTGTCGGAGGTATATTTAATGTTAAGGGAAACCCGTTTTGGCCGTACATTGATGGAGATTATATACCAGAACAACCTATAGAAACTATTCGCAAGGGAAATAATCATCAAGTACCGTTGATAATAGGGTATAATGAAAATGAATTAGGGTTCATATCCGAACAATTAACTAACTCTGATGAGATGAAGAGGGAGCTCATTTTAAAATTTACTCGTACTCAAATTCAGTCGAATGATATAGATGATACTGTTATGAGCCAGTTGATAAATGTGTATCGGGGAGAATTAGAAAAGAAGTATCCAGATAACGAATTTTTATATTGGGACGCAATTTTATCTGACACAATGTTTAAAATTCCGATAATCCGCCAGCTTGAAGCACACACTAATCATCAGTCTAATGTATATACATATATTTTTTCTTATAATAGTCCAAGATTCGGATTCGCACTCCATGTTTTTGAGATTCCATTTGTATTTAATACACTTGATAAGCCAGATCTAATTAAAGGGGCTATAAAGGAGGATGAAGAATCAAAAGTTTTAGCGAAGATGGTGATGAATACATGGGTAAATTTTGCTCGAACTGGAAACCCTAATAATGAGAGAATACCCAAATGGCCGACTTATGATTTGGAAAAACGATCTACAATGATTCTGAGTATTAATCCAAAAATTATAGAAACTACCGAAGATCCACTTCGTAAAATTTGGGATGGAATTCTTTAATCGTCTAGAAAGACTTTTTATAGATTTGAGAATAAGTAAAATTAATTTTTAAAAATTATAATAGTTGATAATACCATAGAGAATATTACAGCAGAAAAGTTAAGCCGTCGCACCTTATTCGGTTATTCTATTGGTGCTATACCTGCCGGTTTACTCGCTTTCATTTTTGGTTTAAAATATGTTGAGTTTTTTTATGATAGTTTACAATTATTACCTGCGTTTTTTATTGTGGGCCAAGTTATTTACATGGTGGTAAACGCCATAAATGATCCCCTCCTAGGGCAACTTTCAGATCGTACAAATACAAAAAGATGGGGTAGCCGAAGAATTATTTATATTAAGTATGGTTCTCCCATATGGGTATTAACTTTTCTTTTAGTTTGGTTCCCATGGAGCCTAACCAACCAACTAGTTATTTTCTTGCATTTTGTAATAAGTATTTGCTTATTTGATACTATGCTAACTCTGGTTATCTTAGTGTGGATGGCACTATTACCAGAAATGACTTCAGATTTGGATGAAAGAAACAAAGCAAATTTCATTGTGGGAGTGATAGGAGGTATTATAGTTATACCTTTTCTTTTAATTATGGGAGATTTGAATCCGTTGTCAAGTGACTATTTAGTTTTAATAATAATCGTCGCGGTCCTTTCGACTATTCTTCTTTTGATAACTGCCCATTTCTCTGAAGAAAAACCAGAGTTTCAACAAGATAAAGGATTTTCACTATTGAAGGCGTTAAAGGAGACGTTTAAGTCAAAATCATTCTTGTTATATTTAGGATTTAATTTTTGTAATGCATTTTTAGGTTCGATCGGTTTAAGCTATTTATTTGTCTATCTTTTCGTGCTTGGAGAAGGAGGAGTACTCTGGTATTTCTTAATTTTCATTCTTGTTGGATATGGATCAAACTTCTTTTGCATAAAAATACGAAAAAAATGGGGAATGCGTGGTTTAATCATAAGATTTGGGATAATTAAAGTGAGTATAAATTTCCTGACTTTCTTCCTTTTTATATTACTAAATGATCCTCTTATTGCTGTTGTCGGTTTGGGTATACGTACTTTTTTTGGGGGATATGGTATTTTTAATACACCACTCATGTATTTATCGATTGATGAAGATGAATTAAAGAATGGATCTCGAAGAGAAGGTATGTTTCTGGGAGTTAATGCTCTAATCCACAAACCTGCTCAAAGTATAGGTCCAATTATTGCCACTTTAATCCTAAATTCTTTTGGTTTTATCCAAGGATCAGACACACAACCATCTTCAGCTATACCGGGTATTTTAATACTCATGTTTTTGATCCCTGCCATAGTTTCATTAATTGGACTTGTTTTTATGTACTATTACACTTACAATAAAGAAAAAGTGGAAGAGATGAATGTTAGATTAGGAGTACTTCACCAGGAGAAAAAAAATAGATTGAATTGAGAGGAAAAACATATTATAGATATTAAGCTGAATTTAACCGTAAGGTAAGGTACTTCCTTTTAAATTTATTTCTCTTCCCAAGTAATTTTATATAATAAATTTTCTGTATTGGGAATTTGAGGGTCCTCAATAACCCAGTTTCCTTTAAGGCTTAATTCCTCAGCGGTGAGATTAAAATGACAAACTGATATTCCTATATCTAATGGTCTGAATTTATCATATTTTAAAAAACGTCCATCTTTGGGATTAGTACTGTAGAAGTGAAAAATATTTTTGTCAGTTTCCTTAACTATTCTCCAAGGTTGTTTGTTTCCCGCTGAAGGCCCAATTTGAATCATTTCAAGTACAGTTGCATATTTTCCAAGTTGAGTTTTAGTAATTGGGACAGATATATTTCCCTCAAAAAACAATCTCTCCCATGGTAATCGTTTATCAGCTTTAGCAACAGATCTAATTATTTTTTCTCTAACTGATTTTTGAATGATATATCCAACGGGCGAAATCGCTGGCAGAATTTCATTAGGAGAACAATTTATTTTCTCTGAAAAAAGACTTCTATTAAAAGTTCCCCCTAACCAGCATGTACCTAGACCAATATCAGTCATAGCTAAAATTATGGTTTCTAGAATATATCCAAAATGCTCTCGACTGTAGTGAGATTTCTCAACTGCTCCCACAATAAAATCTTGGGCACCTTTGATTATGCCATAGGTCCCAATTTTTTTTTTTTCTTTAGGATCAAAATCAGGAATACTTATGAGCGCAAATCTAGATTTTCCCGCGTATTGGCTAAAAGGACTTCTAATGTTATAAGTTTTTAATAAGTTAATTACTTTTTCTCTTAGATCTCTTTCAAGAGGATTTCCAGAATAAGTTCTATGGGATTTTCTTTCTTGAATAATATCAATAATTGGTTTAGAAAAAGTCATAAGAATATATTACTAATACCTTATTTCCTTTTTTCAAGATAGTTCTTTATTGCATCTTTTAAAGCATCAGCAGCCAAATTACTACAATGCAATTTGATGGGGGGTAGTCCATCTAATGAGTCAGCTACATCATCTCGAGAAATGTTAGAAGCATCTTCTAAGGATTTTCCTTTTGCTAATTCAGTTACCATAGATGAGGTTGCAATCGCAGCAGCACATCCGAATGTTTGAAACGAAATATCCTTAATCACTTCTTTTCCATTTTTTTCATCCACTTTGATGTAAATATACATAAGATCTCCACATGTTGGATTTCCATGTTCTCCAACAGCATCAGCATCTTTCATTTCTCCCATATTTCGTGGATTCTTGAAATGCTCCATGACCTTTTCAGAGTAAATTTTAACTCACCTTATTAGGATATAGTTCTATGATGAATAATCAATTGTTAACTTAAAGATTTTATGGGGATGGTTTTAAATTTAAAATTGTTAGTCTTCGTTTTTTAGGCAATGAAACTTTTTCTACTCCCAATTCCTTTGCATATTCAACTGCTTCTGTTAATTTTTTAGCAGACTGATGAAAAAAACAAACCTCCTTTGGTTCAAGGATCTTAATCATTTCTCTTAGCTGATTTCTATCTGCGTGGAGCTTTATCTTAATGTTAGGGGCAAAAGTATTAAGGAGAAAGGCGCGAAACGGCATTTTCCAAGTCTCAGAGAACTCAATTTCTTCGGCACCCTCAATAAGTTCAGCACCAGGAGATTCATGAATCGATCCTGCAAGAAATACAAAATTATGCGGATTACGTCCAACACTATTGATGATGTTCCTTATTAAGCCATAACTAAGATCTGGGGGATGAGAAATGATTATATTATTCTTTTTCCGTAGAAAATTTAAGTTTGAATAGTCAAACCATCTGAACTTGATACTGTTAAATGGATTTGCCTTGTCTCGGATTAAACGAGAAATTGGACCATATATAAATTCATACCGGTGATTAATTACTTGGATATTCTTCCTTACCATCATGTCTACATAGATATTAGGACGCTTCTTGTAATCTTGCCTTAATTGAAGTTTTCTGAAATACCTCCAAAATGTCAACATAAAAGATATTGCCAAACTCGAAGGATCAGCTCCTATCAATGAATTGTCACCATACTCTGCTTTCTGCTCTAGAAATAAAATTACACTATGAAACTGATCGGTAATGTTTCCAAAATCTTCACTAGCACTTGTCCCATCAATTAAAAGATAATCGATAGGTCGGGATATCTGCTCAAGAAAACGTCTTGTTCCGGCAAAAGGTGTTATATCATGATAAGTATAGTCCCCTGTATAGAGCAGTCTGAAATCATTTACTTTTGCTACCATCATGAGAGCTCCAGGCATATGTCCAGCGTGAAAAAATGAGAGAAAACAATTTTTTTCTTTAAACTCAACTTTTGTCCCGTTTTCTACATAAATTACATTTTTGACTATATTGAGATATTCTTCTTCTTCGATTTCATCATGGGTTTCTTGTTTCAAGAATTTTGAATCTCTAAGTAGGAATAAATCCATTGTTATTCTCGAACTTAAAATAGGAACGTCAGGATACATCTTAACTAGCAATTTTAGACCCGAAATATGGTCCCAGTGGCTGTGTGAGACAAAAATAGCATCAATTTTAGGAGTTTGGGGAATATTACTTAGGAGAATCTCTTCAGATTCGTCAGATGATTTACCCCTTCTGTTCCTTTCTTCTTCTAGAATAAGTTGAGGAAGATTTTGAAGATATTCATCGACGTATTTCATATCCCCAATTGAATCTTCTGCATCGTTTTCAGTTTTTTCTTCTACCTCGATATTCTCGTCTTTCTGAACATCTTGTTCTGTTTCCCCCTCGTTTGTTTCGATTCTAGTTTTTTCAGATGATAGTCCGCAATCTAACAAGATATTGAGTTTTCCTATTCCTAAAATGTGGCAATTATGATTTGGTTTTAAAACTATAGGATAAATTGTTACTCTAATATTATTTGGATTACCTTGATCCCCAATAAGAGACACATTAGAGAAATGATCATTAGCGAAATTCTTTTCAACCTTATCTATTGCGATGCACAATTCACTATCTCCTACTGGAACTCCCGTTATGTAGAAATACCATCCATACTTCTTCACTAGCGCTTCCAAATTTGCATACATTTCATCTCCTATAAGAGACTTTATCACAATAACCTTTTCTTTATCATAATAAATTATCTTCTTAATCCCCTTCTTTTCCTCGATAGGAACCAGTTGATCTTTGAAGAAAAAGTCATTAAGAACATCATTTAATGGAACCTGGGGTATTTGTTTTGATTTAATTAGTTTAAAGTATTGGTTGTACTCTTTTGACCGATAAAGTGCCCTCATATTTTCTTTTTGTTTTAGACGAATCGTTGTTTCATCAAACTTAAATTCACGCTCACTAAGGGTTTTTTCTGCTTTTTGTTGAGGTTTTTTTTTCTTCTTTTTCTTTTTTTT
>JAEOTL010000002.1 GCA_016839845.1 Promethearchaeota archaeon | reverse complement strand
TCAACAGAAGGAATGTTAATATCAACTCTCTTGTTGATCATTTTCGCTAAAGCGTTAGCAGCATTTCCGGCACCAATATTACCGACCTCCATTAATGCATCTCTTTGAATTTCACTGAGTTTTATTTCACTAATATCTATAGTAGTTGATTTTTGAGGTAATCTGTTACGAGATGCAGATGATCCAACAGAAATTCCTAGTTTTTCAAAAAAGAGCCCAAGAGTATCGACACTTGGAATAAAGAAAAACATACCGTTTAATTTCAAGTCAACTATGTTTATTGATGTTTTAATAATCAACACATACTCAGAAAGAGATTTCAGTTCGGTCGCTAGAAAATCTCCGATTTTTCCTGTTGTACTCATCGTGAATTCAGGGACATTAATCATTAATTTAATTCCTGTTAAGTCTCCAATGGCAGAGGCATAATGGCCCGCCATTATATTTCCCATTTCTGTTATTGTGGAGATTGAATATTTATCAAGATCCTTCTTATTTTTTATTTCAGCAGCATTGATTTTCGATTTTTTACCCGCGATTGATTTTATTAATGATAATAGCGGTTTCATATCAAAAACCTGCAAAATTGTCGATTGGTAGGGTTTTTCAATATTACAAAATATTCCGCATACTTTCTCTTTTGAGGTCCCAAATTGTTTAGATAGTTTATCAAAAGACACTATTCCCACATCAGTGAGATTTACTTCAATTTTTTTTTTAATTAACCGAGATAACGCTGTAACAGCATTTCCACATCCAATATTGCCAATTTCTTTAAGAATGTCCTGTTGATATTCAGTTAATAAAAGACCATTATCAACTGGTACCTTTTGTTTTACAAGTTTGTTAATTTTTGATTTCTGATGGCTTATTAAAGTTTCCCTGAGTGATTTCTCCGATGATACCTTGGTTTTTGAGATTGGACTTTGCCTTAATTCAGGATATTGCATACTTTCTGTAAAAGATTCCATTGAAAGAACAAATGGTTGGATTATTGTTTTTAAGTCCAATAAAATAAAAGTCTCCTCATTTAAGACTCCAACTGAGTCAATAAAACTATAATCGATTTTCGTCTCAACAATTATATTTTTGAGGTTGAAAATCGAAATTGGAAGTTGTCTTACGCCAAGGACAGAATCCACTAATAATGCTATATTTATACCACTTATCTCAGTAAGAATTAGACGAGATTTCTTGTTTAAAATAAGATCTTTCCCATCTTTATATATTAAGTGTCTTAATGAGATAACAGAATATATTTGGGCCCTAATATTTATAATCCCTATTATTGCTCTATCCGCTAAAGGCACTGGAACAATTTTATCTCCAGGAATATAAATTTCTTTAACTTCTCCGACATCTAGCAGATAAGTTTCGTTTCTAATTTTTAACATTACAACTGTAATGTTGTTTTGCATCATTTCACTTTCGATCATTAAAATTTCCTCCTTTTTGTTATTTTAACATTATTCCTTTCCATATTAATTCAATATTTTCAAATTTGGTCGGATTTTCAGAGAAATATCCCTGTTGTCTATAGATGGCTATTTGATCATCCTCTGAAAATTCATAAATATAATCCAATAAATCTTTGGTGCTAATAAAATTAAAACCAGCAAGTTCTATTTTGTTAGTATTGATGATTAACAAATCTTCTCCATTGAATGGACATCCTTGTTCGATCCACTCAATCCATAATTCAAGTTCCAATTCTTTATCAGAAATATTTATTGTTTTATCAATTGGAATATTTCTAAAAGATTTATTAGTAGCAAAAATTACACGTTCTGGTTTGAGTTTATTAGCTTTAATAAATTTATTTAATTTATCTATACTTTCTTCATAGATTTCTATATCTAATTTATCGTAGCATAATACAATAATCTGTTTATCTCCTTCAAGGTCAATAATTAAGTCAATTTTTTGCTCTGGATCGGCAGTTCGATTTATTCTAATATTCTCAATTATAATATTAGGTATATATTTCAGGTATTGGTAAAATCGCCATTTTACTGCTTTTTTATCATTAATCTCTCTACTAATGAAGTGCTTATATAATATTTCTAATTTTGCTTGATTTAATTTGGATAAATCTGCAGTTGTTTCATAGTCATCACCAATATCAACAAAATCTTTAATAGAACTTTTTTTACCGGTTGATGGTTTGTCTGCTATATCTTCTAAATATATCTTAAGTTCTCCTATAGTGAATTGTGGTACAATTCTTTCAGCTAATAATTTTAAATATTCTATTGATTTATCCTGTAGTGTTTCATAATATTGAAAATTCATTTTTTTACCTCACCCATAAATATACGATTCTAATTCATTATAACCTATATCTTCACCACTGATATTTATTAAATAATATCTGATTTCTTTCTCTTGATAAGGTAATATGCTTTCAATGGTGAATGTGATGATATTACTATTACTATCTTCAGATGTCGAAATTTCTGCTTGAATATTTGAAGAGACAAGTTCAAATGATTTTGAAATGGTATCGGTGATTTTAATATCATTGATTTCAACGTTAGATTTGTTGTTTACTAGTATACTAATTCCAAATTCATCAACATTTCTTCCTGGAAAAATTGATTTGCCTATTATTAA
Organism: Promethearchaeota archaeon; assembly: GCA_016839845.1. The sequence continues at coordinate 1,662 of JAEOTL010000002.1, read as the reverse complement.
ATTTCGACGCTTATGAATTACCTTTAAGCGTGGAAGGGCCTTAGGACTAGGCTCATCACTTATTTCGTAATATTCACTATTCCTTCCTCTATATTTTGAGTAATAAGAAAATACTTTTACTGGAAATTCATATTTCACCTTGTAATTAGGTTTAACTGCGCTGAAATTATATTTAACTTCTATAAAATCATTCACATTAATTAATTTTCTTATAGATTTACTATCTCCTTTTATCATTAGATTTAAAACATGGGATTTGGATGGATCATCATCTTCAGGTGTTAATTTTAATTCAAGATTGTTTGAGTCAATGATTCCTGAAGAATTTCTGATTTGAATTTCAGAAACAGTTAAAGGTGGACGAAAATCTACAGGGATAACATCTTCAATTGAAACTGCCTCAATACCAATTGACCCTGCATTTTTAATATTAATCAAATTCTCTATTTTTGCCTCTTCAAAAGATTTAATCTCTGTCTTTGAAAAAGTCTTAGAGATTATCGCATCAACAATGTTAAACACATTTTCTTCAATTTTGAGATTGATATTTGTTTTCTTATTTAATGTATGTGTTATTGAATAATCTAATTTTCTGTAAAATTTCGGTTCTTCTTCACTGTAAACTTCCCATCTTTCGGTTGAATAATTGCCAAGAGGAGAAATAATTGTCTTGTCATGGTCGAAGTTTAAATCAAGGTATTTTTCTTGTTTATCTTTATCCAATACCTTGAATGATTTTAATTCAATATTCAAATTGCTATTATTTTGAAAATATAAAGAACAATCCCATTTGAATGGCTCGTCCTCTTTTTCCTTGATATTTATAGCATGCATGGCATGTGTATATGCTGAAAAATCATCGACATGTACTCCAGAAATTAAATAATCTTTATAATCGTATGATAATTGAATGATTCCAGTTCCAATTATTTTCTTATCCTTAGGAATAACATCAGCAGTAATCTCTAATTCTACAATTTCTCTGGGTTTTATCTCATTTAATTCCCAAATTATATTATTTTTGTCAATAGTGATTTCCGAAATTGCTGAACTTTTACAATTGAAATTAGAGAAGTCATCTGAGAGTGCTTTTCCTAATCTTATATTTTCCATGGAATGAATAGTATCATTTTCAAGAATAATTGAAAATTGTAATAAATTTAGCTGATTATAGAGCAATAAATGGTTTTTATTTAACTCAGAAATATTAATTCCTGAAGCTGGGTTGAATTCTTCTATACCCTTTTCGCCTAGAATTCTTTTTAGCCTTATACTACGGGCCTCGGGATCTGCGTTTACTAATGCGTTATATTCCTTTTCCAAACTAGCGATATAAGTATCTAATTCTTGCTTTTTCTTAATCCAGGTTTCATAATTTTTTGATGAGTGGTTTAATTTCATTTCTTGAGCTTGTAATTTAGTATCAATATCTTCCAACTTAGTATCATATTCGTCATCAATCTCTTTTAATGAAGAAGATTGTCTTGATGATAAAGTTTTGATTTTTTCTAGTTCTTTATCATTATTTTTTATTTTTCCTTCAAATTTTCTTATTATAGCTCCTTTTTCTTTCTCAAGATTCTTTATATTTGTGTTTATTCTGCTAGTTTTATTTTTTTCTAAAGATTGGATTTCCTTCTCAATAACTTTTATATCATCTTC
>JAEOTL010000509.1 GCA_016839845.1 Promethearchaeota archaeon | reverse complement strand
ATATCTCCGTAATCTTTTCTATACTTCTCATCAAGTAAATACAAAACAAGAGAACGTAATGTGGAAAATGCAAATCCTCCGCCAATTACCACAATATTCTTCCCCTTCATCTCTTCAACAGGCCAACCATTTCCACATGGACCTCTAACACCCACAATATCTCCACTTTCACTACTATGGAATGCAGAAGTAACAGTTCCCATCCTTTTAATCGTAAACTTGATTGTTCCCTCTTCAGTTGGAGAAGAAGCAATTCCAATAGGGCATTCACCCTTTCCAATTATACTAATCTCCGCGAATTGACCAGGAATATAATCAAATTTCTTGTAATCTTCTTCGTTTTTGAATTCCAATTCGACAGTTTTTATATCATTAACTTTATTTTCCCCAACAATCGATTTTACTTTAGTTAGATAAGGAATATACGGATTAGACAACTACTTTCTCATCCTCCTTTTTTTCTATTTTTTCAATTTTAGCTAAATGGTCTCGAAGATCATTATTTGCAGGACATACCATAATACACCTTCCACATCCAACACACCCAAGTAACTCATAATTTGCGGGATAATAACTAAATTTATGCATTATCCTATTACGACACCTTTGGATTTTTGTATTACGAGGATTGTGTCCACTTGTTTCAAGAGTATATAAACACGATTGGCAGGTATCCCATATTCTGACTCTTCTCCCCTTATTATTATACTGATCCGTCTCATCAATAACATCAAAACAAGTACATGTTGGACATAGATAACTACAGGAACCACAACCAATACACACTTCGCTAATTTCATCCCATACAGGATGTTCAAAAGATGTTTCTAGGTTCTTCACGACTGTATCTACATCTATTTCTGTAACGAATGATTCTTCCGCTTGTTTTGCTAATTCTTGAGATTTTTTCAGATCTTTATCTGTAGCATCAGAAAGCCATGATAAATTTTTCACAATCTCCTTTCCTTTATCACTAATTCCCTCTACTAAATAGGTTTCTCCTAAATCTGTTAGAAATACATCCATATTTTCCTTATTAAAAGGATTTCCTCCCACAGAAGTGCAAAAACATGTAGATCTTGGAGTATTACACCCTATTCCAACAAGGGTTGTATTTTCCTTCTTTTTTAAATAGATTTCATCCTTCCAGTTTCCATGAGATGAGAAGAAGTTTGCAAATAATACATAACTGTAAGCATCACAGGGACGGATTCCAAATACCATGTATTTTTCATCTAAATCCTGTCTATCAGTGATTTCAACGTCTTTTTCATCTAGCTTATATTCAAATAATACCTCCGTTTGAGGGAACAATATTGATTTAGGTGGAATCCTTGAATTTAAGTAATCAAGCACAATATCTTCAGGATTTTCTATTTTTTCAAAAGCTATGTTTCCCTTTTTTTTAATCGGAGCATAAAAGTTATACTCGCTAGCAAATTCGCTATAAAATTTTCCCATTTCATCTTTCTTTAATATTTTTTCTTCCATTTTTCAATTCACCTCTTTAATCTTCCTCCAACATAAATTCTTCTGCATCATCCATGCTAAAATCCATCATAGGGGGAACTACTTCTGCACTCAGACCAGATGTGTAATTAAATCTTTCTTTCACAATTTTCTCTAATTTCCTTGTGATGAAATTCAAGTCAATACCAACCGGGCATACTGATGAGCATGCTCCACATGCCACACATCTTCCTGCTAAATGTTGAGCACGGATTAAATGAAATGTAAAGATATCGGTGTATTGAGTAGTTTTGTTAAACCAAATAGGTAAATTCTGATCTACGAAACAGAGATTACAATAACAAGCAGGACAAGCTTGACGGCAAGAATAACATAATGTACAAACCTCTAATTCTTTCTTAATATAATCCCATTTTTCCTCAGATGATTTTGATTCAAAATCATTAATATCGGCGAATTCATCATGTATAGATTCTAACGCCTGACACTCTCCTAAACATGTTGCTTCAGTAGATGAAGGAGTTTTTACTTGACAAACTTTACACAATTCATTAATATACTCTTCATATGGAAATTTCTTCTCCCAGTCTTTACCCTTTACAATGATGTTATCACCAGATACAGACACATCAAGAATCTCTTTTTCACCGATTTCGATATCAATCTTACTCCTATTCACATTTCCGTTACAATTAAACCCTATCATTTTAACATTCTCAATATCTATCTGCTTTTCCGCAGCTAACAAGTTTACTGCTCTTCCTACACAACCTTTAGCAACGATGCCAATTTTCAAAGCATTTCCCTCTGAATCACAAAGCTGAGGCATTAATGGAGCTAAATATCGTGCAAGATTAATATAGCATAAGTTATCCCAGATTAACTTATCAACTTGTTCTTCTTTTCTAATAATAATTGGGGTAGAACTTAGAGGTATTGTCCCTTGAGAATATCCAATTATAACATCTACTTGATTTTCACTTAGTAATTTCTTAGCAATATCTCTAATTGAATTTTCAATTTCCTTATTTTCAGTTTCAATCCCCATTTCTTACCACTCCTTTTGAAATTTTGTATTCGGTCCTAATTCTTTAACAATTTTTGTAGCCTTCCGAATCAACACAGCAAAGCGTTCACCTTCCGCAGCAGAAGCCCACATAAAATTAACTCTCCCGGGTTCAATCCCAAAAAATTCTAAGAGTTCTTTTAATATAGCAAAACGCCTTCGAGCAACTAAATTTCCGCTGATATAATGGCAATCACCAGGATGACAACCTGAGACTACTACGCCATCCCATCCATCGGTTAAACTTTTTACAATAAAATAAGGATTTACCCTTCCAGAACAAGGAACTCTGACAATTCTTATATTTGGGGGATATTGAATCCGACTCACGCCTGCTAGATCAGCTCCAGCGTAAGAACACCAGTTACATAAGAATGCAATTATCTTAGGTTCCCAATTTTCCTCTACTTTCTTTTCCAAAACTGTTTCGGTCATTTTTCTAACCTCTTATAACCTCGCTGTTATCATTTCATATATTTGTTCGGCTGTAAAGCCTAAAATATCGATGGCACTGCATCGACAATTCCCACTGCATGCTCCACATCCCTTACATAATGCTTGATTAATTGACGCTACAAGGCCAAATCTTCTATCCTGAATCAATTCTATAGCATTATAAGCACAGTTCTCTACACACATACCACACCCAATACATCGGGACATATCAATTACAGCTGTTTTACCTTCTGCTTCAATTTCATCTTTAGAGAGAATAGTACATGCTCTCGAAACAGCGGCATTTGCTTGTGATATTGAATCCTCAATTGTTTTCGGACAATGAGCCATTCCAGCGACAAAAACTCCCTCAGTCGCAAAATCGACTGGACGAAGCTTGACGTGGGCTTCTAAATAAAAATTATCATCATTTAAAGGTACTTTTAACATTTT
>JAEOTL010000064.1 GCA_016839845.1 Promethearchaeota archaeon | reverse complement strand
GTTTAAATACATGATAAAGTATGTAATGTGGGTAATCCTCCTATCTTTTAGATTAAGTCTGTTGTTCTGATCTTAACCTTTGATATAAATCAAAAACATATTTTTCAAGAGCTTGTCTTCTTTCAGATGTCCTTTCTTCATGATTGAGAGCTTTGACTTTTTTTTCTACCTTTTCTGCTTCATCTGGTGGGAGGATGACATTTTCTCCCTTTTCATTTGTAATTACACAACCAGAATTTACGAGTATTTTATAATTTTCAGCAGTATCTTCACGATTTCCCCAACATATCAGCTGACAATTCCCACATGTCATGATGAAATTATCAGTATAGGTAGTCCTTGTGGTTTCACTTGCATTAATATAATCCTGTACTTCTTCACTGTTTTTTAATGTTGACTCAGCATAGCTTCCTTCTTCCCCTTTTAATCTCATATTTTCAATTGGGTGGCTGTACAAGTGAGCAAGCGTTTTATTAACTTCCTCTTGAGATTTAGGGAATGGGGTTCGACCAGGTGACCATGTACTCCATTTTTTGGTTTTATCAAGTCCTGTAAATCCTCCACATACAATATAACATCTAACTATGTCATTTCTTTTTGAAAAAGTAAGTTTTTCTCCGCCCAAAGTGTAGGAATCTTCTTTTTCATTATCGAACATCCTATAAGCACAGACTTTTACACAAAGTTTGCAATTATCACATGGTGATTCTTCGGAAGGGATAGGTTCTGTTGGTTTAAGTATTGCTGATGTAACTAGAGCTCCTAATAATACAGGTGCACCATAATCTTTTACAAGAATATTTCCAGACCACCCAAATACTCCAACTCCAGAACGTGCTGCAACCAATCTTAGAGCTAATGGTGGAGGAACCAATACTCTCCAATTATCTAATTCCTCCCTATATTTAGAATTAGGTAGAACTGGGGCTGATTTAAACCCTTTTTTTTCAAGAAAATCTACAGTATTCTTAGCTACAATATAAGTTTTTAAGTACCCATCACCAGTTTCGATTGTGTGGTCCATCTTGCCACGTGGCATGTCTTTTCTCAAATATGCTCGAATTTTTACTTTATCAAGAGGAATTGCAAAACAAATTGCAGTTTCTGCTTCGGGCATTACGTAGGTCATATCCGTTGTAGGAGGACCACCTTTTAAGGTTTCTTTTGTTGCAAATCCTACACTTAGAGCACCTTGATCCAAAATAAAGTTTTTTATTTCATCGTTTAGTGTAATTATTTTTCACCAAATAATTAAGTGATAAGTCTTTGTCTTTTTATTTTTTGATGGATATTAAGTTTTAAAAAGATTGATTAAATAAAATTTTACTTTTTATGAATTTATCTTACAATTCCGATTTCACAGAAGGATGAGATAAAATTTTAACTTATTGATTGTTTTATTCATTAAATATCAAAAACTGAATAAAATTGAAAAAAAATGGATAATAAAATATTTTGGCCATCAAATTCAAGTGAATGGACAGAAGTAGTCCCTGAAGAACAGGGACTAGATTCTAAAAAAATTTCCGAGATGTTTGAATTTATTAAAAAAAATTCATATAATCTCCACAGTGTTATTATCGCACGCAATGGATATCTCTTGACAGAAGAATACCTGCATAATTCCCAAACTCTTGATACTAAAGCGTATTCAGATCTTCTTCCTCCTAAAGCGTATACTGGACCTAAGCATATATACCATGATCAAGCTTCTGCGACCAAAAGCATAACAAGCATTTTGATTGGAATAGCTCTCCAAGAAGGTTTCATAGACAATCTAAATCAGACACTATATGATTTCTTTTCTGATATTTGGGATCCTAATTTTTGCGATAGTGAAGTAAAGAAGAATATAACAATAGAACAATTATTAACAATGAATTCCGGATTAATTGGTGAATGGGAACCTAATTATCCTAAGACTAAGTATCCTCCTGATGATTGCATTAACTTAGCGTTGAATGACGTACCAATAGGAGTTAAACCGGGGCAAGCGGGAAACTGGGTATACAATAATGATGGACCTAATCTTTTATCAGGTATAATTACCAAGGCAACTGGTAAAAGCACTGAAGAATTTGCTAAAGAATATCTGCTTACCCCGCTGGGAATTGCGGATGAAGAAACATTTTGGCCGCATGATAGTAAAGGTATTAATTATGGTGCATATATTTTTCATTGTTCACCGAAGGTTCAAGCTAAATTAGGAATATTATGTTATAATTATGGTTCTTGGGATGGTAAACAAATAGTAGATAAAGATTATATAAGAGACGCAACAACAGTCAGGATTAGTCTTGTCAAGGGTGGAACTTCGATGGATTATGGGTATTTATTTTTTATGATGGATAGTCCTCTTGAGGGATATTATATGGCTGGATCTGGAGGACAGATGATCTATGTTATGCCAGAATATAATATTACGGTTGGTTTTACGGCGGGTGGAATAATACCCAAAGAGGGATATAATAAGCTGTTGTTAGATTATATTGTCCCATTTGCTAAGCCTGAAGGGAATCAAATACCTGATGATTGAGTGATACTTGGATTTAATTTAAATATGATATTTCTTATGATCTTCTGCACTACTAGCGTATTGCTAGTGATTTTTTAATCTTTAATAATTTTAAAATGAAATAGATGAACATTTCCATTTAATTTTCATGTAAGATTGGGACAATACTTACGACAGCACTTTCTTGGGATGGAATTATGTAGAGAAAATGATCTAAATTGATTCAGGATGCTTGGATTATTCTAATTTGAATCATATATTATATATCCACATATTTTAAGATAAAATAGTAGAATGATGTAAACAATGATAGATGATATGGAAAAGCAGTTTGTTTATTTTACATATTTAATTTAAGGTATTATTAATAAAATGAAAAAATTCAAGATGTAATTATGGTAGATAAAGATTTTTTACTCCAAAAAATTTGGGGCAGCTGGACGGGAAAAGTTGCGGGTGGCACGTTTGGAATGCCTGTTGAGGGAAGAGATCGCAGAATTATTACTAATATGCACCCTCCTTTAAGTGGATGGAGCATTCATCATAAGCAATCTATAAATGATGATGAACAATATGAATTGATATCCATATTAGCATTAGAAGCATTAAATGATGATAAATTTGCGGAAAGATTCAAGGCTGGGACAATATTGGAACCGGATTATCTTGGTTCATATTGGTTGAAGTATTTACTTCCTCAGTATGTATTTACCGCAGAAAAAGCTGCTTATGATAACGCGAAAGAAGGTGTTCCTTGGGAACATGCTGGTGATTATGTATATGAACATGAGGGTAAGGTATTTGGGAATGAGTATGCGGATTGGATTGGTGCACAAATGAAGGGAGAATTATATGGGATGTTACTCCCTGCATGGGGCTGGTATGATAATTCCACAAACGATCTCGAATTATTAAAACCATGTCTTGATTTATCCCTGCAAGATGCCTTAATAGCGCATAGGGATGTAGGAATAGTCGGTGAATTATTTGTCTCCGCTTTGATTTCAGTAGCAATAGCACACAACCCATATGACTATAAGGAAGAGATACACTTCCCAAAGTCCGAAGTTCGGAGATGGGATAAGGCAGAAAACGAGAATGTTGAAGCATTTACCCGGCAAATTGACCAATCCGGGATTTGTGCTGAAACTATTATAAGTGATATTAAACGAATTAAAACAGTCTTACTAGAATATGCTTCTTTGATAGATTGGATATCAACGAAAGACGTAGAATTATATTATAGCTTTATTGATCCAATAATCGATACCTATCTCAATAATCCAGATTCAAGAGATTGGGAATCAAATTTTATTGGGTCTAAAACTAAAAAAGAATGGGAAACAAAATTGGATGGTTTATGGTGGCTTTTTGAACAAAGTATGACAACAGATGCAATATCAAGATTTAAAGATTTTCCGAGTCTATTTGAAAGACGAATTAAGAGCTTTGGTAAAGCTAAGGCTGTTCATACATTATTCAATAACGGTGCGATTGTCATGGGTTTATTATATGGAGATGGAGATTTCATACAGACAGTGCGTATCAGTACTGAATGTGGAGCGGATACAGATTGCAATGCGGGGAACGCAGGAGCTATTCTTGGAGCTTATATTGGTCAGAATTTGATTCCTTCCTATGCTAAACGTTTTATTCGTGACGAAATAATTCCAGGTCTCAAAGATTGGAAAGATAAATCAATACTCAACTTAAGTCAAAGAACCTTTACACAAGCACTTCGCTTCGAAGAATTACGAAAATAGTCGGAAATATAAGCCCTTTATATTTCTCTCTCATCTTTATTATTTCTTTTTTTTGTTCGAATGCATTAAGGATATTATTCAATCTATTTTTTACTAATGTACTAAAGATTTATTATTTCAATTTGAAGGTTTCATGATTTTTTCAACCAATGTGGAATTGCTGCTGATTTTAACTCACCATCATCTAGTAGTAAGGTTTGATCTTTTTCTATCGCGAATGCAAATCCACCAAGGAATTTCACCCATTTTTTAGGTAGAAGCCCAAACCATCCAAATCTAAGTGCCAGTATATTAAAATCATGAGTTATAAATACATCCAATCCATTTTCGGGAGAATTTTTGACTTTGTCCAGAATAATATGAGCCATTGATTGACAATATTCGATGAAAGGTGTCCATACATTAGGATTATAAAAACCTACTGCCCATCGATAAAAGATGTCAAGAATGGGTACGGTAGTAAATTCATTCCTATAAAATTGTTCATCAGTAATTCCAATACTTTGGAGAGCTTTAAGTTCCCCCTTTACTTCGCTTGCTCCGCCAACATTTTCAAATCCTTCATGGATATTATTAGCAGTTTCTTCACATCTCCATATATGACTATAGAAAATTTTGATAGATCTGCTACGGGGTAAATTTTCCCCAAATTTTTTAGCAATTGCATAGCCTTGGGGTGATAATCTTTCTTTATGACCTTTTTCCATTGTAGGTGATTCACCCCGATGAGAATGTCTTAAAATTAAGATTATTTTTGAATTGTCAGGAAACTTTTTAAGCCCATCAATTATCTGACGTGCTTCATTTGTCCATTCACCATCTTTCCATATTTTTTCAGTATCCATTTTTATGAAAATAATTCTTTATTTTTGAAAATTTTCTATTTCATCATCACTCATTAACATATGTAAGGGTGAAAATAATTTTCCTCAATCTCCATCCAAACTTCACAGAAAATTGGGACAAAATTTAAAAAGGCAAATTTATAGAATATAATAATTATAATTATGGAAAAAGTTAATTTTATTGAATGTAATCTGGCTTGTTTCTGATACGTTTCGACGAGATCATCTAGGTTGTTATGGTAATGAGTGGATCCGAACGCCAGCATTAGATGCTTTTGCTGCAAAATCAGTACGTTTTAACCGTCATTATGCTGGAAGTTTTCCTACTATGCCAAATCGTGCCGATTTCTTTACAGGACGCTTAAGTGGAGTATTTATGAGATGGGAACCATTAGCAAGAGAGTTAACCCTACTCCCTAGTATATTAAGACGGAATCGTATCCACACAGCAGCGGTAGTTGATACTCCTTTCTTTTTACGAAATAATATGAATTATGACCAAGGATTTCGCACTTTCATCGAAATAGAAGGACAAGATTATTGGTCTCAAGGTCTTGGTGATGATACACGCGCTGATTGGCGCCATGAGGCTGACCGATATGCACCAAGGACAATCACTCGTGCGGCTCAATGGCTTGAAAAACACCATCAAGAGGATTTCTTCCTATATATCGATATGTGGGATCCCCATGAGCCATGGAACGCTCCACCTTACTATACTAAGTTGTACATGAAGGATTATGACGGAGAGATCGTGGATCCTACTTATAGCTACTGGCAAGATGTAACAGATATGACTGAAGATGATGTGCATAAAGCCCATGCATGTTATTGTGGTGAAATTACTATGGTTGATACTTGGGTGGGTCATTTCCTTAGACTCGTCGAGAATATGGGATTAATGGATAATACAGCTATCATATTCACCTCAGATCATGGTTTTTATTTCGGTGAACATGGTGGACTTTTTGGCAAAATGATGTCTCTAAAATCAAAAAAAATCCCAGACAAGTTCAGAAGAGTTCATAAATGGATTCGCTCTCCTCTCTGGGAAGAAACAATCAGTTGCCCACTAATAATACACACACCTAATACAGATCCAGGTGTTCAAGAGGGCTTAACTTCTGCAATAGATCTCATGCCTACTGTTCTTGATTTAATGAACGTAGAGATACCAGTTATAGTCGAGGGACATTCACTTGTACCAATGATACAGGATAAAAATTTAAAAGGTAGAGAGTTTGTTATTAGCACGCAACCATTTAGCAATGTTGGGGCCATTTTACGATCTGTCGATGGTCTGAAACGTGAATCAAAGGGTTCGGATACTACAATAACCACAGACGAATGGAGCCTTTTGTATAGTATTGAACCGGGACAATCTTGGTTATATCATCTACCAACAGACCCTAAACAACAGAAAAATGTTATTAATGAGCATACAACCGTAGCGCAGAACCTTCACCAAAAACTTGTTGAATTTTTGAAAGAAACTAAACTGGCTAACGAATTATTAGAACCACGTCTTGAACTCAGACTTGATGATACCACTGAACTCCCTGAACCCTGGAAAGGTAGGCTCGAGGGACATTAAACCACTGATATTGAGTAGTTGGTGAAGCAGAGAAACGCCTAAAAAAATGCTTATGGATTTTTAAAATAAGCAACGTTTATTTTTTATTTAATTTTTTCTTGTATTAGTATTTTTAAAAAATTTTAAAAATTTGAGAGTGTAAAAGATTATGGATAATAAAATTACCCAAGATTCTTTAATGGGGGTTGTAAAGTAACTCTCGTTGATATTAAACAGGAATTTTTCGATAGAATTATTAAAAACATTAGAAGTCCCCCCTTTAAAACTAAAGGAAGCACAAATGAATCAACTTTGGCGTATAATTCTGTTATTTTTTCAACCATTGCATCCTCGAATTGCCCTTTAAGCTGGATAAATTCATTCGACTCAACAACCGGTTCAGGTGCCCGTTGAGCAACTCATCACGTACGGCCTTAAAAGAGGGGTTGTCCACCTGGTTGTGAAGCTCATTGGGGTCCTCTTCCATATCGTAAAGATCCAGGGGTTGTCGGGTCAGGGTGTTCACTGATATTTTGTAGCGATCGGTTCTGACCATCGAATAGGCCATCGGGGGAAGACCCATCTCGCTCAGAATGGCTTCCTTGTGCACCTGTGCGTTTGGCATGTCTGGCCCGCCGGCAATCAGTGGGAGCAAGGAGCGACCATCGCTCTCTTCATATGGAGTAGCGCCGGCTGCATCCAAAAGTGTAGCACCGATATCAAGATGATCGGTTAGTCCGTTGCTCTGCCAACCTTCGATTCCACCCGGGGGCCGGATGATGCAGGGGATGTTGAGAGCGCCTTCATAAAAAACCTTCTTGGCAATCAGCCCATGATCCCCCAGCATCTCCCCGTGATCCGAGGAGAACACAATCCAAGTGTTCTCCATCATCCCCTTCTCTTCCAAGGCATCGATGATCCGACCGATGCAGTCATCAATCAGGCTGACTTTACCGTAGTAGTAGGTTTTCATCACCCGGTTCTGAGCCTTACTCATAGCATCGAGTTTTGCTGGTGCGTATTTAAGCAGCATTTCGACATGAGGTGACATGGGACCGATCGTTTGATCCGTGATGGAAAGTGGCATCTCATCGGCGTTATACATCCGACGATACGCCGCCGGAGAATCCCAGGGATCATGGGGTCCGCCGAAGCAGACCTGCAGATAGAACGGCCCGTCATCTCGGTAGGTAAGAATCCACTCCGAGGCCTGTCTGGCGATATACATATCAAGGTGGTCCTCGGTGGGAAGAAGACTCGGTGGCAACTCCCAGGGAAGGGAAACACCTTGCTTCTGTCCCCTGAGATACGTACGCAAATATTCACGATAGGTATCAAGCAGGCCTTTTTCCCTCAAGTAATCTGTATAGGGGGAATCTGTAGAGGCCGATTCGGATGGACCGGTTATCTCCATGATGTCGGTATAACCATAGTCGTGCATCTCATTGATATGATCCCGAGTATGACCCTTTCCATGCAACCAGAGATGTGTTTTGCCGATAACGGCTGTACAGTATCCTGCGTCCCGAATATTTCTCACATGACTCGGACCATGACGAAGCTCCGGGTCGGCCATCGCCCACACACCGTGATCGTTGACATGCTTTCCAGAGATAAGGGACGCACGGGTAGCCATACAGACGGGTGAGGTCGCATAGCACCTGCGAAACACAACCCCTTCAGCAGCTAGTCCATCGATGTTCTGTGTCTGGGCTACAGGGTCTCCAGCATATCCCATAGTGTCTGCACGCTGCTGATCGGTGAAAATCAATACAATATTTGGCTTGTTGGTCATCTTCCTTCACCTTCTGCCAGGGTGTGCACGAAGTCGATTCCCCGATAGGAACGCAAGCAATGATCCACATCGGCTACCTCTACTGATACATATAGAGAATCAAAGAAGCTACCGTTCATAGTATCTCCATACTTATAACCTACCATAACTGGATAGTCATCATTATCTACAATAGCTTGCATAGGAGAATTATTATTCCTCTAAAATACCCGCAGGGAGCAGCAGTAGAATCTAAAATTGCATCCTCACGACTTGTAGCAGAAGCCTAAAATTAGGAAGATAATCTTCTTTAAAAGCCTTTTGTATATTAATTTTGAATTTTTAAATTTTTTTAATTTTAAAATGAATGGAAACAGAAGATTTTAATGAGGAATTAATAAAAAATATACAACAACTGGTAGCTCTTCATTCATAACTTTCATTCATTAAGTTTACTCATAATTTGATTAAAGAAATAAAGCGATTTAAGTTCTTAAAACGAAGTCTTAAACTCAAACTTGATAGCAAAGCTGAACTCCCTGAATCATGGAAAAGTAGGCTCGAGGGACATTAAATTTCTTAATGTTTCAAAGGTTTTTCGTGGAACCCAGAACCCGAATTTACCTTTCTATTCCATTTTCACATAGAAATGAAGCAAAATTTTTATTGTTGGATTATTTTTATCAATAAATTATATACAAAATTGATCTAATTATAAAAAATAAATTTTGGCCACCAAATTCAAGTGAATGGACAGAAGTAGCTCCTGAAGAGCAGGGATTAGATTCCAATAAGATTGCTGCTATGTTTGAATTTATTGAAAAAAATTCATATAATATCCATAGTGTTATTATAGTACGCAATGGGTATTTGCTTACCGAAGAATACCTTCATAATTCCCAACCTCTTGATACTAAAGCGTATTCTGATCTTCTTCCTCCTAAAGCGTATACTGGACCTAAACATATATTCCATGATCAAGCTTCTGCGACCAAAAGCTTAACAAGCATTTTGATTGGAATAGCTCTCCAAGAAGGTTTCATAGACAATCTAAATCAGACATTATATGAATTCTTTGCTGATATTTGGGATCCTAATTTTTGCGATAGTGAATCAAAGAAGAATATAACAATAGATCAATTATTATTAATGAATTCTGGATTAATTGGTGGATGGGAACCTAATTATCCTAAGACTAAGTATCCTCCTGATGATTGTATTAAATTAGCGCTGAATGACGTACCATTAGGGGCAACTCCTGGGGAAGCAGGAAATTGGGTATACAGTAATGAAGGACCTAATCTCTTATCAGGTATAATTACCAATGTAACTGGTAAGAGCACTGAAGAATTTGCAAAAGAATATCTGTTTACCCCTCTAGGAATTGCGGAAGATGAAACCTATTGGCCGCATGATGATAAGAACATTAATTATGGTGCATATGCTTTTCATTGTTCACCGAAGGTACAAGCGAAATTAGGAATATTATGTCTGAACAATGGTAATTGGGACAGAAAACAGATAGTAGATAAAGATTATATAGAAAATGCAACAACAGCCAAGATTAGTCTTTCCAAGGGAGGATTTTCGATGGATTATGGGTATTTGTTTTTTATGATGGATAGTCCTCTTGAAGGATATTATATGGCTGGATCTGGAGGACAGATGATCTATGTTATGCCAGAATACAATATTACGGTTGGTTTTACAGCGGGTGGGATAATACCCAAAGAGGGATATAATAAGCTGTTG
>JAEOTL010000508.1 GCA_016839845.1 Promethearchaeota archaeon | reverse complement strand
GTTGCAGCTGATTTAGTTTATAAAGCTGCAGTTGGGGGTTGTGATGTTGTAAAAGATGATGAATTAATTTCGAATCCCGCATTTAATACACTTGAAGATAGAATTACTCAGGTAATGGAAGCCGTAGATCGCGCGGATTCAGAAAAAGGTGAGAAGACGCTATACACTATTAATATTACAACTAAATTTCCCGATATGTTTGAGTATGCAGATAAGATGATTGAGCTAGGGGCTAATGCATTAATGATAAATTACCTTACAACGGGTTTCGAAGCTTTAAGACAAGTTGCGGAAGATCCATCAATAAAAGTGCCAATCCTAGGCCATATGGATTTCGGTGGAACCTTTTTTGGAGGAATTTGGACCGGAATGACGAGTATGCTAACTTTTGCTAAACTACCACGAATTTGCGGAGCAGATACCGTTGTTATTCCTGCACCTTACGGAAAAGCGGAGATATTAGATGAAAGATACGAACAGAACCTTAAAGCACTTAGATTTCCCCTCCAGCATATTAAACCAACATTACCTATGCCATCAGGAGGGATTACGGCAGGAATGGTGGAAAAGTGTATGAAAGAAGCAGGTAAAGATATTCTAATAGGAAGTGGTGGAGGTATCCACAGTCATCCAGATGGACCAATAGCTGGTGCTAAAGCATTTAGACAGGCTATTGACGCTGTAATGCAGGGAAAAAACGTGAAGCAGGCGGCAAAAGAGCAAAAAGAGTTAGGAGTCGCTCTTGGCGAATGGGGGAGTGGAAAAACAGCTTTAATAGAATAAAAGATTATTTTTTTCCTTTTAATTTAACATTTTTTTTTTTAATTTCATAATACTATCTAAAAGCCTTCTTAGACTTATTAAGTAAAGACTTCGATGATGTAGTCATTTATGTGAATGTTATAATATAACAATGAAAATACCAAAAAAAAAAAAGGAATAGTTATAAATAGTTAATATATCATTATTTTCCTAATATTTTAAGAGGTTGAGTAAATGGTTAGAATATCGGGAAAGTATGTATATTTTGGAGTAATTCTGAGTTTTATGATTTTTTCACTATTGCTATGCAATGTTCCACAAGATTCGAGGATATCTTCACCAGAAATTAAGTCTTCAAGTAATGGTAGTTTCTCATTCTCAGGAGATTATGTTGGTGACCTTTCTATTTTATATTTTGAAGAAAATTGGACTTTTTCAACGTGGAATAATCAGAATTCAAGTACTAATAAGATAAAATATAATGCAACGTATTGGGGTCAAGATTATACCGTAAGAAGCTTAGATATTAGAGCAGGCAATCTCTATAATTATTCGGGAGCTGCCAATTATTCTATTGCCGAGGATATTTCAAACCAAATAAGCTTAACACCTTCTTATGCATTCGCCCAGGAATTTACTGCACCTGAATTAATGCAAATAAACGAAATTATGATTTATCTTAATTTAATTGCTTTAAAACCTCGTTATTATGAGGTCTATATTTATGATGCACTTTTACAAAGAGAACTTGCTTGGTCATATTATCATGATACTCGAGTACTTGTGAATGAGTGGCTCTCTATGTATCCTAGCCCGACTGTTTTGGAACCAAGTGAAAAATACAATATCGTTTTGAAAGTGTATTTTCAGCCTGGGGGTTTTAACCAGACTTTCAATTATTGGAAAGCTGAAAATTATTCAAGCCCGATTTATGACAAGGGGGTTACTAGACGATCCCCAGACGGTGTGAATTGGATTCGAGTAGCTAATGATAGCACCGTAGACCTGTTGTGCAATTTCACTTACACAAGATTTATCGATCCACGAGAAGTCGACCTTAAATTTATAATTAATGATGAAGTAGTAATTCCCACCTTTCAAATAACTCCCTGGGGTTTCCAAGGGTATGAGGCTTTTACTGCCTTTACTTTTGAAGCACCTCTCTTGCAAGATATTAATGTCACTATCACGACCAATCAAACGATCCCTACTATGGATATCGAGATGGTAATATACTACTTCCTGTTGATTAGCGCTAATGGGACTTATAGTGCAAATGAAGACAGAATAGAATGGGAAATAACTTATCCTTATGAAGAAATTTCATTTGGTTGGCCACCTCCTATCTTTTTATTCGAAAAAGATTGGGATTTTGTAAAATTTCTGGATCCAGATGATATCGAAATGGGAGATGTCTATTTCGGACCAATTACTTTATATAATACATCTTATTACGGGATAACAATATTTTTTGGTCCTCCTCTTGTAGAAGGAAATTACACGGGAATATTCCATTCTCCGAGTTATTGCCATTCGATTATAACAAAAGTTAAACAAGGGAGCGATTTTATTCCTAAACCTACGGTACAAACAGGACAGACTATTATATTTGAATCAGTGATATCAGATCCATTTAATGAACCCATCTCTGGGGGATTTGGTCAAATATTTTTTTATTCACCTTCAGGTGAATTATTATACAATGAAAGTGGTTTGCAATCAATAAACGGGACAATGATTAGCTCTGAAATATCACTATCTGCACTTGAAGGGACTTTTGTCACTAAAATATTCTGGACAGATGGGAGAGAGGCAGCAATCTATGCAATCACTCTTATTATAGAAGCTCCCACAAACATTTTGTTTTGGGTATTGTTATCAATTGGCTTGGCACTAGCCTCAACGCCTGTTGCATTACTCGCTCGCAAATATATAAGGCAGAGAAATTGGCAAAAATCATTAAAAAATCTGTTTGTTTTAACTAAAGATGGATTGAGTGTTTACGAGTATTCATTTGGGATTGAAATTCAAGATCCTGCCCTTATTTCAGCTATGATCTCAGCTCTCACTAACTTCGTTCGAGAGGCTACCGGTAGTAAGCGGTCACTCCGTACTGTAGACCAAGAGGATAAAAAGGTTATTTTAAATCATGGTACATATACGACAATCGCACTAATGGCAGAAAAAGATCTTCCAATTATTCACAAGCGCGTAAAAAAGTTTACCGAAGCATTTGAGGACACTTTTGGCTTAAAATTGAAACAATGGAAAGGAGAAACAACAGTGTTTAAAGAAACGGACGTTATTGTAAATAAATATTTTCCCATTAATGTAGAAGAACAAATAATTCGGGGTGTGCGAGGAAAGTTAGTTGATTTTAGAAACAAATTAGAACCGATGTCACAACCACAAGAGATTATTTCTCTCATTCGTGAAATTACTGAATTTCTATCAAGGTACCGTGCGATTGTCAACAAACATTATGTTGATTATTACTTTGAGATTATCAATATCGCAGAAGAGAAAATTAGCTCACATTAATCTTAAACTTCGTTAGATCCCCGTTGATCTTCATTATCTGGATCATCATCCTCACCAATGTCTCTCTCTTCAGCAAAACTAAACGGTGGGAACTTTCTTCTTCGAGTTAAAATTTTTTTTAACAAATCTCGTAGATCATTGAAGGGTTTTAAATTACCAGAAAAAACTTCAGCTGTATTCTTCTTAATCATAGGATCTAATAAGCTTTCTACAAGTGACACCTTTTCTAAGTTTCCCTCAGAAAGTAAAGAAAGAAAATAATCATTATGATATTTTTTAAATGTTAAAAAACGATAATTCTGAAATCCAAGTTTCACAGAAATCCACCGAGGAAACGCACCAGTATTTCCTTGAGTGTTCGCAGCAATCGCTTC
>JAEOTL010000507.1 GCA_016839845.1 Promethearchaeota archaeon | reverse complement strand
TCAGGATCCAGAATTCGGGCGGTTATAGCAGGATTAATACTCTGTGTAGTGTTTGGAGTATTTTTTATGTTCTTTTTTAATCGCTCTGGCTTTATCGGATTTAATTCTCCATTGATATTCATGATAATCGGATTTGGTGTTTTCTTAATAGTTATTATCGGGATTAGTGCAACTGCGACATCAATGACAAAAACAGTTGACAAACCCAAGATAAGACCATATAGTCAATATAATACTGCCAGACATCAACCACAACGACCCAACCCTTATATCTCTCGGAAAGCCTCTCAAGAAGTTGTGAAACAACATCCTGAAGAATTTGAAAAAAGGGATATAAAAGTTGAAGGTGAAATTAAATATTGTCAGTACTGTGGAGCAAAAATTGACAGGGATGCCAATTTTTGTTATCAGTGCGGGAGTAAAATAAAATTATAATTTAATTTTTTTTAAAGGTAATTAATAATATCAAAAAAAATTCTTAAAGGGCAGAAATCGGAAGTGTTATGGAAACATATTAATAAGTTGATTAGGATTCGGGAGTGGCTCTAAAAATAGTGGATAGCTTATCTTCCCGGCCTGTTGGAAATCAACTTAATTTTAGAATGTGTATCCAAATTCAAAATTTCAAATCTACTAAAAAAGATAGTCATCAAAATATAAAAATTAAATAAGAGGTGTAAAAGAAAAAAAAATGTCACTATATGGATTAATGTATGGATTAATAGCGTTGGGTGTCATTGTAGGGATTGTTTTAGTAATAATCTATTTTAAAACAAACGTAGTAGTTCCTTTTAATGAGATCCACGTTATTTCAAGGGGAACAAATGTTGTCGAGTATGATGGAAAAGGAAGATACAGGTATTTTTCCTTCTTTCATGGTCGAACAATTATCCCAAAACATGTTTTAGATATTGAACCAGGATTATTAGATTTGCACGATTGTGATAATTTACCATTTGGGGTAGAGATATCTATTAAAGTGCAAGTTACTGATCCTCAAAAAGCCGCTGCTACTTTAACTAGACTGGATCATTCGACTGTGAGTAAGGTGGTTGAAGATACTGTCATGAGTGCTGCTCGTTCTATTGCAATGGAGAGAACAATCTTGGATATAATGAAGAATAGGGAAGAAATTGAGAAATCGGTGTATGAAATGGTTGCTGATGCATTAAACAAATTGGGGTTATCAGCAATTATTTTCGATATTAAAAATATTCGTGACATCGAAGGTAGAGACGTTATCGGTTCTCTTGAAAGAGCAAAAATTGCTGAATTAGAGAAGGAAGCTCGAATTTCTGAAGCTATTCATAACAACGAAGCGAAAGAAGTTGAGGTTGAAAGAAGAAAATTAACCCAAGTTAAAATTGAACAGATGCAGCAGGAGGAAGAACAAGCTCGTATTGAACGTGAAAGAGAAGTAGCTACAAATCAGATGCAATTAGATAAGGAAAAATTAAAGATAGAAGAACAAAAACTTACCCGTTTTGCAGAAATGGAACAAAAGAAAGCAAAAATTATCGCAGAAGCAAATAGAGAGCGGAAAATGATTGAGGCTCAAGCAGAAGCAGATTCTATTGAGAGACGTGCCAAAGCTGAAAGTAATGCTATCAAGCTTGAAGCAGAGGCAGAAGCAGAAGCTATTAAGATGAAAGGTATTGCGGAAGTGGATGTACTTAGAGAAAAATCAGAAGCTTTAAAGAAAGGTTCAGCTGCAGCTCAACTACAAATTTTAGAGATCTTAAGCCAAGCTCAGGTAGATACGGCCGGTAAAATCGCAAATGCTTTAGGAAGCAACAATAAAATCATGTATATCCCCATGAACAATGGTGGTAATTTTCTGGAAAATTGGTTGCCAAAATTAGAGGGACTTCTCCAGTCCGGAATGCTCTCAAAATTTGTAAAACAGTTAACTAATGGGCAACAAATTGCTACCATTACTAAAAAAGATCAAAAAAAAATCGCTCAAAAAGAATAAACTATGGTAAAAGTCCCAATCGGAGAAATAGTAGTCATTGACTTGTGGAATTCGAGTAAGAAGCGGGGAATGGTTAAATACAATACGAATACAATGGATTTAGTTAGAGCTGAAAGTGAATTTAGCCTTACTAAAGGCGATCTGGCTATCGTGGTTGAATCTCATGATAGTTTTGTCTTGGTCGTTCCAAAAGATGAATATACAGAGATTGTTATGGACGATAAGTTCAAACGAATAAATGTTAAAGTTCTCATTGATATCATATATTCTATATTGAAAGAACGTAAAAATGAAACCGGGGGCATTCTATCGCTTGAAGATATATATTCCATTTTGAAGAGGACATCCATCCAGAGTATAATCACTAAAAAACACCTTAATAAAGCAGGAAAATACAAAGATATCCCCTTTGATCGCATTAAAGATAGTGGACGGGTTTATTTCGCTCTTAAACCTTCAGATTGTCCCAAAGATGAAGTAATAGTTGCAAAAATCGCTAAAAATCGTAGCTACGTAACGAAAGATCTTCTTCAAAGAGCTACAAATTGGTCTGATTTGCGGATTAATCGGATTCTTGATTACCTAGTTAGGAAAAATCGGTGCCGAAAAGATTCAACCTACTTAAACGGTGACCGCTATTTTTTCCATACTATTTAATTTTATTTTTTTATTTTAATTTTTTTTTTTCCAAATTTTTACACTTTCTTCTAATTAGTGGTGTTAAAATAGACTTGTTCTCATAAATAGTAGAAAGACTTTTTTTTTAGAATCAAGTTAGAAACGATTAAATCATGAGAATTGATAATCTTGGAAATTAAACCAACCAATTTAATTAGGGCTTGTGGAAACTGTAAGAGAGAATTCATCTATGAAAGTGTTGTTGAAAAATATCCTGAACCACTGCACAATCGAATTACACAATTGTGGGCAGATTCCCAGATACGCTTTTACTGTCCCTATTGCTATTTACTCAAGATAATTAAACAAATCAAGAAAAAATAGAAAAGTAAAGGGTTATTTCCCTTCATAATCTATAAGATTTTTTAAAATTCGATTTAAGAAGTCCTCAAAATCTTTGATTTCTTTATCAGTAAATTTATTGTAATAGACATTTGTCATTTCTTTTGATATTTCCACATAATCCTTTTGCAGCACTTCATTTTTCTCTGTTAACTTTATTAAAATTTCTCGTCTATCCTCCTTATTCAGATCACGCCTAATTAAGCCTGCTTTCTCCAGATTATCTAAGTGGAAGGTTAAAGTGGATTTACTAAATTGCGTCTTTTCAACAAGTTTATGAATTGGTAAATTGTCTTCACGCCATAAAACAAACATTATTCTCCCTTGAGCAGGATTAAACTCTTCAAGATTGTATTTTTTAAGTATTTTAGCGAAAATTCGTTGAGAAATATGGTGAATCTTTGATATTAAGAATCCACCCTCTTTTTGCTGTTTCATTAAATCACTCATAAGTCGAATGCAACTGGTTGTAATTTATGATAATATCTTACATGCTTTGGATTTAGGCGTAAAAGTGTAAAGTCGGGATCATCTACTCCTTCCATGTAATATCTGTCCCACCAATCTAACCATATTGCATGTTTCATATCACGATCTTCTATTATTTCGGCAACTCCACCAAACATTACACCCTCAAATTCATCTGGGTTACAAAAATAAACGCTAATTTTAGGATTTTTCTGAATGTGAGTTACTTTAGAGGAAGCTGTGTTGGTTGATATGTAAATTAAAAACTCGTTATCTTGGCTTTTAAAGAAATCAAGAAGTTCTGGAAATTGTTCTTGATTCCTAAGATTAAACATAGCTCTGGTGATTGGGAAACCATTCTCTTCGATGGTGGTAAGATATGCAGCCGGTGATTCCACCATTAATTTTAAAATTGATTCTCTTGATTCTTTTAGACTTATTTCACTCACCCCTTTTTAAATCACTGCTTTCCTAATTTCTTCTAAGTTCACTTTCGCTTCGGGTGATCTGGATATAGTATTTTGTAAATTATCACATATATAATCATCACAGAAAGCGCAATTATCAATATTTTTTTCATCACAACACGATCTTATGGGGCACTCCATACACCACTTAAAATGCCTACCCTCAGCAGTACACCCCTCACAATATATCTCTTCTGGGGTAAAGGACATCGATTCATTGGACCATTCTTTTGCAACTTTTTCTATCCCACTCAAATCGTTTTTCGAGGTGGCAATATAAGCAGGACATACCAAACAATCTAATCCACAGCATGCTATCATTTTTTCCATTAATTTTTCACCTTCTTAATTTGGTTTTATATCGAACTATCCGATATAGGATAATTCAATTTAGTCATATTTAGTATTTAAATCTTTCTTTATTCTATTTGATACTCTAAACGATTGATAACAAATTATTTAAACAGTTAACAATAATAAAAAATGATTAGTTTACACCTATAATTGATGAAAAATCATGTTACAATACATTTTTTTAGTTATCTTTTTCATAGTCGTAGCAGTAGAGATATTTGGTGAGATCAAAGAAAACCAGAAAATAATTTATGGAACCAAGCCACTCTTAATGCCACTGCTAATTCTATTCTATATTTTTGGCGTGCTTGAATTAGGGTCGATAGATCAAGTTGATTGGTTAATAATGGTCGCGTTAATTGGTGGTTGGGCGGGAGATATCTTCTTGATGCTTGAGGATGAAGAAAAATGGTTTTTATTTGGAATGGGAGCTTTTTTTGTCAATCAAATCTTCTATATTATATCGTTTCTTTTATCGATCGGTAGTTATTCAGGATTTGATATTTGGGCTTTATTTTTATTGGCACCCTCACTTCTTATACTCCTGTTCACAGTCCCAAGATTCATTAAGAAGACTGGAGATATGAAAATTCCCGTCTTAGTATACATGGCAGCAATTTTATTGATGCATATAACAGCGATACTTCGAATGGCAGAATTTTCAGGATTACCATTTATCTTGGTGTACATAGGGTCCTTATCATTCATATTTTCTGATGCGTCGATTGCAGTAAATAAATGGGCTGGGGAGTTTCATAATGCGAGATTCATTATCATGACAACCTATGTAATGGCTCAGTTCTACATCGCATTAGGAGCAATTTTTACTGCTATTTTGTAAGTATAAAATTAGTAAATTCCTTTTTTTTTATTGAATTGATTTAAATGAAGGATTCTAGTTAATGATAATACTTAATTTTAGGAAAAAACAATATAATAAAGATTGTTATTGGTTATCTCAGGTGTAAAAAGTGGTTGAGAGATATTTTGAAGCTAATCAAAAGATGTGGGATGAATTTGCTAAAGAGCATTTTCAAATAGAAAATGAGTTTTATAGTGTAAAATCGTTTCTTGGAGGCCAATCTACGTTAAAGCCGTATGAACTAAAAGAAGTTGGTGATGTTAGTGGTAAGAAGTTATTGCATCTCCAATGTCATTTTGGGCTTGATACTCTCTCATGGGAGCGAGAAGGAGCAATAGTAACTGGGATTGACTTTTCCGGTGAGGCAATACGATTGGCAAAAATATTGACTGAGAAAGCCAACCTCTCAGGAACTTTTGTCCAAACAAATCTCTATGATTTACCAAAAGTCCTTAATGAGAAATTTGATATTGTGTATACTTCTATAGGGGTTTTATGTTGGCTCAATGATCTCAAAAAGTGGGCTGAAATAATAGCTCACTTCTTAAAACCGGAAGGATTCTTCTATATTGCAGAGGGACACCCTACCTCAAAAATGTTTGATAATGATCATCCAGATGAGTTACAACTTAAATACAGTTATTTCCAAGGATCTGAACCATTAGAATTTACTGCTGAAGGCTCTTATGCATCAGATGATTCTCATATGGATCCACATAAAGAGTATGAGTGGGATCATAATCTATCAGATATATTCAACTCATTAATACAAGCCGGATTAAAAATTGAGTTTTTTAATGAATATCCCTTTTCCTCATATAAAATATATGCCTTTACAGAAAAGAGTTCTAACGGATATTACAGATTGAAAAATCAGAAAGCTGAAATTCCCATTCTATTCACATTAAAAGCATCGAAAATTTAAGATTATTAAAGCGCGAGATTTTTTTTGTTACCCTCTTTTTTCAAAATATAGCTTGTAAAAAAATTTTTAATTTAGTAATAATTACTTAGTTTGTTAGATAATTTGCGCCTCCGTTGCTTAGGTGGTAGAGCGTTGCCTTGGTAAGGCAAAGGCCGCGGGTTCAAATGGGAGAAAATTAGTATTTCACTCGGAAATTCCCGCCGGGGGCTATATCTGAGAAAAAAAAATGCCGGTGTGGCTTAGCTTGGTTATAGCACCAGACTCATAATCCTTCTGAAAAACTGGGTCAGACTGGATGCACTCTGGAGGTCGAGGGCTCAAACCCCTCCACCGGCACTCTTTATTAAGTACCTAAGGAATTTAAATCTTAACGATCTTTTAATAATCTGATAAGAATGAAATCAAAAAGAGAAATTAAAGCTTTTCAGGAATATTTAATGAATTCTTGGCCAGCAAAACATTATTATTTTTTGAAAGGGTGGATATTACGATTTAATGATGGTGTAACATCCCGTGCAAATTCAGTTTTCCCTATAAGTTACACTGGTACCCAAAAGACATTAGACGCAGATATAACGATCGTCGAAGATGCGTATAAAAAGTATGGGTTACCACCAATATTTACAATGCATGAATTTCATGAACCTAAAAATCTAAAGGATAAGTTATTAGATCGAGGGTATCATGTATTTGATCATACTCGTACGTTAGGAATAGAAATGGAAAATGTTCAAGTTAAGATGAATGCTGACGATTTAAAATATTCCTTTCATGATACAAGAGTCAATGAAATCTCAGCATTTCTGAGTATGTTTACTAAAAGGAATGAGAAGGAACAGGAAATCATACAACAAATCAACTACAGAATCACTGTTCCTAAAAAGTGTTATATTCTCACCAAACACCAAAATGACGTTATTGGGACTCTGTTTGCTGTACTAACACCTCAAAGATTTCTGTATGTGGGCAATGTGCTTGTGCACCCTGATTTTAGAAGGCAAAACATCGCGACCAATATGTTAATTAAGCTAATTAATGAGTGGGGAAGATTAAAAGGAGTAAAAGTCATTTGGTTACAAGTAGAGAAGAATAATATTGGGGCTTTAAACCTGTATGAGAAATTTGGAATGGAAAAGATATATGACTATTATTATATGAAAAAAGAATAATAAAATTCTTAGATTAATTCTCACGGTTCAATTTTCTATTAATCTCCTGACGTAACTTTTTAGAATCTCTATTTTCAAGATTAAGGTTATTTTCCTTTATACACGTTTTAAACTCTGAGAGAGTCATCCTCTCTAATTCTTTCTTTTTTGCCCAATCTATACTTTGTTCTATAATTTTCCCTCCATCTCCCCCAATGAACGAGGGTAAGTAAAATCCTGCGAGATCATTATTGAAAAATACAGTTCGCAGAAGTAAACCCTTTGGATCGAAGTTGCGGTATAGTGTAGAGAGACGACTTGGTGTTACTGTATTAACAATGTTTTTACCTGCTGCTTGAATTTTCTTGTAGATAGGATACCATTTCTCATGACCCATTGCTTCCCTACCATCACCGGGTACCCACTGTATTCCTGTGAGCGCTGGTATAGACAGTAAGTCATCTAAATGTAGTAAAGCATTAGGACCATCTAAGTGATATATTGAATAATCCATATGAGCAGCTTGAGCAATAATATCAGGTAAAGCAAAACGTTTAAACCATGTCGGATTAAGCATCGCGCAAAAATCACACTGAATTGGATACCACCGTTTTTTACTCCAGATATTCATCCATGAATTGCACCCATCATTGTATTTACTAATAATGTTTTGAAGGTCATCATAGACTTTTAGTGTTTTCTCCAACAATATTGAGCGGCAGGCATCAATAATATCTGGACGTCGTTTCATTGTAAGTATAATCTCTCTAGGACCAAGAAAAGAAGATAGTACGTCTAATATCCCCCCTAAATCAGTCATAGAGATCTGATAGTTACCTTGAGAATGTTTAGCTGCATATTCTGTTACTCGTAATAACCTTGAGTACCATACATTATTGGCATTTAACTTGACATCTTCAAGTAAAGCAACAATATCGTTTGGCGAGGTGGGTCGGTTGAACCAAATGGTTCTAGTATGGAATTTTGGGATTACCCCAAAAACTGCTGCCATAATCCCCGCCCCATAATAAGGGATAAAAGAAGGAATACTCTCACCACCAAAATTTACATTTTGTAGATGTTGTTCATAATCAGAGATTACTTCTTCTATTCCATCAGGATTTTGAGCCAAGTCCCAGCCAAAAAAGATGATATTAAAAATTCTGGCAATAGAACCTTCATTCTGCGGAAAATAGTAAGAGATGGCAGGTCTGTCAATTATTTCATGGTCCCACCACGCTTCTAACCTATTTTTTGCATCATCGATATCTTCTTTTATCATGTCCATAAGTAATGCCTTCCGATTAACCAAAAATATTTTGTAGTAGTATAATCGTTCCAATTAAATAATATTTTTTAGTCCAGAAACCTAAGTTTAATTGTTATGGAAAGATTTAATTCTGAAAAAGTATCAGCAGAAGAGGTCTTAATTGCGGATAATAATGCCCAATGGTTAGGGATCCCTTTAATTCATTTAATGGAGTGTGCTGGATA
>JAEOTL010000160.1 GCA_016839845.1 Promethearchaeota archaeon | reverse complement strand
TATCCAACCCCCCATTGGTTGTTGATCATGAATATAAATGATTTTAATTTGAATGTGTGGAGGATCTGGAGCCCTAGTAATTAATAACTTTGGTTCTCTGCTAAATAATCCCATAGGAAAAAGGGTGTCCATACCTCTAGGTTCTCTCCAAATGCCACTTGAGACATCTAAAGTCGCAACAGAATAATTAGCGACTAATGTTAAGTTCAAATAAGGTAATAAAACGTGCAATAAATCATGCTCACCATCATATACCATATCAGCTTGCATATCGAGTATTCTCGTGAAATTCTGGGGATAATCTAACCATTGTGTGGAAATACTCCAAGTAAATCCAAGATCAGGAGATTCCAAAATGGTGTATAACGTGGGTGAATTTCTATATAATAGAAATAAAGATCCATTATTAGTCAATATCAATTTTTCAACTATATCAGCTCCTACTAGGTTTATCAAAGGGATTGGCGATTCAAAGAATTCTCCCCCATTAAAACTTCTATACAGCAAATCTTCTCCAGCACCTACATCTCGCACATAAATGGTAACAACTGGACCCCATGCCGCCCCAGCATACCTAAAATCTTCGGAATCGCTCACAATTCTGGTAATTTCGACAGGATTACCCCAAGTAATTCCATTATCATGAGATTTAATTAGGTATAATATTTTTGTCCCTAATTCAATTGTATTATAAAGAATATAGAGATCTCCCCATTCTGAGCGAAATATTTGGGGATCCTTTTCATGTAGATTGTTGTTAGTTACCTTTTGCCAATCACTCAGGGAAGTTCCTTGTTTAAATATTTCCAAGAAGGCGGTGCACTCTTCTGATGCAAGTAAATCCCAATTAATTTCTGAAAAATCAATATTACTTGATTGTGGATTAAAATAGTATCTTTCTTGTATATAATTATCGAAATAAGGATATGTGTTATCAATCGTTATATATTTAGTGCGGGATATAACATTAGAGTCATTTTGAGCAACAAAATTTACTTCAACAGTCGAAATCGTTATTGGAATCGTATCATTGATACGACCATTCCAGAATATCTGCACAGGTTCATCTATCATAAAAAAACCATTAATCTCCCAGATAATGGGATTTCCGAGGAGGTAATACTGATACACTTCGGTAAATCCAGTGTATGATGCTTCATAAAACAATTGGATTGTTTCCCCGTCGAACCCAAAATTTAAAGTTTCATGTGAATGGAATATTTCTTCTAAATCATTATGATAACCAAGTGATGTGTTTTCCCATGAGTCCCCGAAACTCGAACAAGTAAAATTAAATATTTCATAATTATCGAAGGGGATGGGATGTATTTGAATCATCCGGAAAATAGGTTCTTTCCAATCGTAAAGGAAATCATAATTACATTTTTTTCCATTATAAATAATGTTTGTAGGAACATTAGAAGATAAAGATTCATTATTCCAACTATGAAATTCTGCCCATTTTATGCTAAAATTAATCTTATCATACGTATACATCCAAGTTAACCAATAATCCCCAGAAGTATGGTCAACTTGCAACTTCACTTTGTGCAAAATATCACCATGTGAGATTGTTATATTTTTAGGTAAACTCCACGTGTTCCCATTATCATGACTCTCAAAATAGACTAAAGGAGTATAGGCAGGATGTTCTGCTTGAGTGATGACATTTATAGTGGAATTCTTTAATATACAGATATCGAGATATGGATAAAAACCCATTTCAGGATTAAAATATAATTGAGCACCAATATCAGCAGCGTTGACAATTGTATTAGGTTTGTTCCAAGTGGTTCCATTATCAATGGAATTTACAAAAATTAAATCAGAATAATGATACCATGAAACTATTCCTATTAATCCTAGTTCAGGATAAGCAGATAAACCCATTCCGACAACATCATATTTTAATTCATTAAGATTTATCCCAGCTGGTATCAATTCTACAACTGTTTGCTTTTCCCAATGAGCACCCTGATTATCGCTTGTGAGTAAATTTACTTTATACGTACCAATTTTTTTAACTGTTTCCCCTTCAAACTCAATATCCTTTTCTACATAAGACAAATACCATAGATTGGTACCACTCGGATTGTCGAACGCTACATCCCCTTCCAATTCTATCGTGCTTGTTAATTCGTTTGGAAAATTGTTAATTGAGATTGAAAAATTCCCGTTTTTGTTGGTAGCAAATGAAAAAAATACATCATCATTTGATCCTGGTGATACTTCTGGAGATATATAATATGTTGATGCTCCAAATTCCTGTACAAGAAAAAAGGGCTCATCAGATCGTCGTAACTGTCCACTTTGAGAATTTTTATATTCACTTCTAAAGTTAGTTCTCAAAAATATCGAATTAAAAATAATCGGGAGTACTGTGAAAATCAATACGATAAACAAGAATCTATAATGCTTCTTCATTATTCATTTACCTTTAATTAATGGATTCGAATTTAAATGAAAGTTGAACTATATTTAGCATCTATAGTATATATGCTTTGATACTCAGATTTTTAAACAAAAGGTTAAGACTTAATAGCGATATTTTTTTTCTCCTAATATCATGAAATATGGTTATTATGGAAGAACCGTTTTAAATTATCCTGAAATAAGAGATTTAACGCTAAGAGTGGAAAAACTAGGATTTGAATCAATTCATATCAACGACCATCTCATTGGTTTTGACGCAGCGCAAGACAAGAAAGACCCATATTTGGAAGCAATTCTCCTTTTAACTGCCCTTGCAGTTGAAACTAAGAAAATAAAGTTAGGAAATATTGTTATTTGCAATTCTTTTCGTAATCCTGCCTATTTAGCAAAAATGATCTCAACACTAGATAACATATCTAATGGACGTGCTTTAATGTGGTTGGGAGCTGGGTGGTATGAAGAAGAATATAAAGCGTATGGTTACTCCTTTCCCACACCAAAGAGGAGAGTTGACGAACTTGAGGAATCTCTTATTATCTATAAAAAAGCTTTTACTGAAGATGTAACTGACTTTGAAGGTAAGTTTTGGAAGTTAATAAGGCATAGAAACTTTCCTAAACCAGTTCAAAAACCTTATCCGCAGATTGTACTAGGTACAGCAGGAGATAGAATGACCGACATTGCTTGTAGAGAAGCAGATGGTATAAATATACCATTGAGAACTATTCAAGAAATTAAAACAAAGATTCCAACGATACATGAAAAACTCAAAAAATATAATCGTGATCCATCTGAATTCGAAATATCACTATTTGTATCTATAGGATTAGTGAATAATCAAGAAGAGCTTGATGAGTTGAGAAAAAAGAGAAGGATCTTAAAGAGAGCCCTTGACAATATGTTTATTGGAACCCCTGAAAGCGTCAAGACAAAAATCTCAGATGTAGAAGAAGCAGGCATCAATAAGATGGTAATATCTGTTGAGGAAACAGGAATTCAGGATCCTTTAACGCTTTTTAAAGATAAGATTATGTGAGGAAAATTTTCACTTAAGTTCTATCAAAACTGTCTTTCGAATTTATCCCGATTAACCCAAGAATTGGAACAAAAGATCATTCCATTAATTTAAACCTCGAGTCATTACGGGGAATTCAGTTATCCTTATATTAGTGCACCCATATGGGATTAAATCTAATTCTATAACAGTTCCCGGTTTCGGTATGGGATTAGAAGGCGGTGGTAGAGCGGCTTCAAATTCAAGTCCCCAGTTTGAAAGTTCAACTGCTTTTACTTTCAGTTTTAAAGGAGGATTTTCATGGTTAAAACATTGGAAATTTGCTTTATTTTCATTAATTTTTACAATCTTTGCAGATAAAGGTTCTACAAGAGCATATTGCCATGCGGTTCTCGGATATATTTCCCAATCTTTTACTCTAGGAGGGATATTGCTCGTATCATCCTTTCTTAATTTTGCTGCTTTACTCCATATTTTTTTCATTTCAATTTGTTCTTCCTCAGGATTATAAGAAAATACTAATGGACCTCTTAATATTGCTATTGCGTTATTATATCTGGGCTCAAATATAATTTTCGAAGGGAGTATTAGAGTAATTTCATCATTATTTTTCCATTCACGCGTTATTCGAAAAAAGGTACCCGATTCACATTGAATTGGAACTTCTTGGTTAATTTGGATTGTGGCATTTGCAGCCCATCTTGGAATTCTAAACTTCAAGGAAAAATTAAGAGACTCATTTAAGTGGAGTGAAAAATTAACAGAATCGGAAAAGGGATAATCAGTAGTTTCTTCAATGTTAATTACCCATACCTTATTATTTACAGTAAGATTTGTCGAAATCTTACATGGGGAATATGCCAGACATACAAGCCCATCATTATCCTTTGCCCATAATCCGTATTCTACAAATTTTGGCCATCCTTGGTGCATATTT
>JAEOTL010000506.1 GCA_016839845.1 Promethearchaeota archaeon | reverse complement strand
TTATTCGGTCCTATGACGATCCAATTGAATCAGAAGGAGGAATTGTTGTTTTAAAAGGGAACCTAGCACCAGAAGGGGCATTAGTAAAAAGGAGCGCTGTCAATTATAATATGAGATACCATAAAGGTCCCGCATTAGTCTTTGAATGTGAGGAGGAAGTAAAAGACGCTCTTGTAGATGGGAAAGTGAAAGAAGGGGATATTCTAGTAGTGAGATATGAAGGTCCTAAAGGCTCACCAGGAATGAGAGAATTATCTCTGCCAGCAGCGATTCTTATTGGGTTAGGTTTAGGTGATTCTGTAGCAATAATTACTGATGGGAGGTACTCAGGGGCTACCAGAGGTCCCTGCATAGGGCATGTGTGTCCTGAAGCTTTTGAAGGAGGTCCCATCGCAGTAGTTCAGAATGGGGATGAAATAGAAATAGATATTGAAAATCGCAAATTAAATCTATTAATCTCCTCTGAAGAACTACAGAAGAGACTGGAGAAGTGGACTAGACCAAAACCAAAAATTAAAACGGGATATTTAAATTTATATTGTAAAAACGTGAGATCAGCAAAATACGGCGCCTATTTGGCATAACTAATGACGAATAAAAATGATAGATACTAATCGAATAAGAGCGAGTTTAGAGCTATTTTCTGTTCCTAGATTATCTGGCACAGAATCGGAAAGAAAAAGTTTTGTTACTTTAAAGAAGAAAATTGAAGATTTAGGGATAACACCCACTATTCAGAAATTTGTTTTCACATCATTTTATTCAAGAGCTTATCCAAAGATATCTCTCTTCTTATTAAATTTAATATTATTTACCATTATTTTCGATTTCTATTTTGTTGTACTGAGCATTATCGTTTTCATTACATTACTCTCTCTAGTACTTCTTACAAGGAATCCTGAAAGAATTAGGATTGGGAAAAAGCTACCTTCTCAGAACTTATATGTACAATTAAATAACAAAGATGAGATCAAGGTTTCTCAGGAAAGTAGTGAAAATAATAGACTTGATCCATCCTCCCAAAATATTTTTCTATTCTCTCATCTTGATTCTAAAGGCCAAAGATTTTCTATTTGGGCTCGTGTAACGTCAGTGTGGGTGTGGATTCTTTCATATTCTTCAGTTATTATAACAAAAACTTTTCATCTTGTTTTGTTTGACAGTCCCCAAGTTTTTATTTCACTATTAGAGATTGGCCTTTTTTTGATTAATTTTGTTGCGACTCTCTTCATAATTCTGAATTCTACCAATAATAAATCGTTTGGTGCAATCGATAATTTATCTGGTGTTTCCTGTGTGTTAGAATTATTGAATTTCTTTTCAAAGCCAGAAAATAGACTTACAAATTTTAAATTATGGTTTGTGTTTACTGGAGCTGAAGAAACAGGAACGATGGGTGTACGAGTTTTTTATCATCTTATTAAAGATTTAGATAGACATAAGAATTTCACAATAAATTTTGATTCTATCTGTAATAGAATGATTGTTTTTAATAGTAGTCTTATTAATTATTCAACTCCAGAAACACTAAAACTAATTAGTAAAAGACAAGATATTTTTTCATTAGTGCAATCAAAATCAGTATATCCTGGAATACATAGTGATGGTTTGTTTTTATTAAAGAAAAATTTTGCTGGTTTGGGTTTTGGGGATAACACGGCTAATAAATATATCCATACAGCTGAGGATACTGTTGAGAAAATTAATATTGAGGTATTGGCAGATCTTTGTCATTTAATGACTGTTGTTTTAAATGAGGTTGACAATAAATATAATAAGAAATAAATAAAGTGTTTATCATCTTCGTAGATCAAAAAAAAAATCTTGGTCTAGTTATTACCCCGAAAAAAACTGCAGACTATATTGTATCTCGATTAGGACCCATAAAGAGAAACGATAAGATTTTAGACCCTTGCACAGGTCCAGGAGTTTTTATTGAATCACTTCTGAACAGAGGAGTTCATGGAGACCAGATCTATGCTTATGATATTAACAACTCTTTTAAAGAATCCATTAGAGATAAGGAGGTTAATTTTAAAGCTCAAGATACTTTGCTCTCGTTATATCCTGACTCCTATAATGAGTTTGATTTTGTTGTTGGAAATCCTCCATATTTGAATAAATCTAGCACCTATGTATCCAAATATAGACAAAAATTAAAAAAAATATATGGGAAAATAAATGCCCATGAAACGTACTCAATGTTTATTGTCAATGCCATTTGGCGATTAAAAGAAGGAGGTAAATTAGGTTTTATTACTAGTGATTCTTTTCTAACATTGAATACCCATACAAAGTTAAGAAAGTTTATTCTGAAGAATTGTAAAATAAATGAGATATTATTACCACCTACCAATCTCTTTAATAACCAGAATGTTAGTACAAGCCCAGTCATTATTATTTTGGCGAAATGCACTGGAGAAACAAGAAAAGTCGAACGACAAACAAACATTATGCGTATAATCCCTAGAATAAAAAATGAGGAGGATTATCAAAATCCTTTATATACAGTTGAGACCAAGCAAGAAAAATATCATTTATTACCATTCAATATATTTTTCACAGAATTAGAAAATGGAGTAATTCAATTATTTAAAGACTCTCCAAGACTGGAAGAATTTGTCAAAGGGTACATCGGGATGCATACTCATAACAATCTAAAGTATATTGCGGCTGTAGAAAATACTGAATTAGGGAAAATATTCCAAAAACGGAACAAGGGAATATCTGATCCAACAAAAAAATATAGAATAATATCAGTAAACAATTTAAACTCAGAAAGGTGGAAACCCTATTTAAAAAGAGGAGGAGCAGACCAGTATTATAGACCCGTCATGGAAGCACTCGATTGGGAAAAGAGTTCCATATCTAATTATGATATCCCTAAAAACGTTCCCTTTGAAGAAGAAGGAATTGTTATTAGTGGTGTAAGTTCGAGGTTAGCCGCTCGATATATGCCAGAAGGATGTTTTTGGGATTCAAATAAAGCTATCGGTTTTGTAATTAAAGATGACTCAATTTCAATAAATTATCTTCTAGGTTTATTAAACAGTTCTCTTTATAACTATTTAGCTAAAGGTATCATTAATAACACAAATAGTCTCCAACTTACTGGAATCCACGCGTTA
>JAEOTL010000159.1 GCA_016839845.1 Promethearchaeota archaeon | reverse complement strand
GGTAAAGGATGCGCTTGAAACGATAAGACTTGCCTATCAAGAGTTTGGGGGGCCGCTGTTCCTTTGGGGTGAGTCGCTGGGATGTGGAGTCGTTTCCAGTGCTGTAAATAAAACTGACATTCCCATAAAAGGAGTGGTCCTATTTCTTCCCTGGGATTCGCTGCCGAATTTGGCTCAAACACACTACTGGTATCTTCCAGCGCTTTGGTTTGTTCTGGACAAATACAACAACATTGATAATCTTCAAGGATTTGAAGGGAATATTGCTGTCTTACTCGCTGAAAACGATGAGGTTATTCCAGTGCGGCACGGTAAAAAACTGTATGATTCAATAACGGCAAAGAAAAAACTATGGTTGTTTGAAGGTGTGAGACATAACGAGGTGTCGGTTGAGGCAGAACTGCCTTGGTGGAAAGAAGTCATAGCGTTTATTTCGCAGTAGGCCAACAGCGCGCTGCTGGTCTAAGGTGTACAAATCGTATTCCTATTAAATGTTGGTCATTCATTCCTGAAAAACGTTAATGCGGGATCAATTATTTTTACCTTGATATCCTCGCTTGTATTTATGTTATATAAATGATTGGAAATAAAATTTCCTTTAAATTTTATGTACGCATCTTCATATTCTACTTTTGGAAAACCAGCGAAATAGGTTTTTTCATACGATTCGAATGACATCATAATTTCTTCAAATTTCCTTGGTTTTTCAGGTTTATATTTATCACTAAAATCGTATATCACGCCTGCCCATATCTCCGGTTCTTTAATCTCATCGCCATGTAGAAGAATGCGTAAATAAAAGACTTTCTTCCCCTTCTCAATTGTTGTAATAGTTTGGCTTCTCTTCCCAGTTTTGACCATATCTTTTGGCACAAAGAATACACTCAATTTCTTTGTCATCCAATAGGAAACAAGTTTTTGCTCTAATCCATTAGAGTTCATTGCAGTAACTTGATACCCTCTTGGTCTGCCGATCACGAACTCCTCCGGTTCCTGCGCGAGCATCCCTTCGATCTCTTTGATCAAGTAGGTTGATTCTAAGTACAATTTTTCAACAAACTCAAAAGCATTATATGTATTCTTGATTACTTCGCTTTTACTCATAGGTCCCTTTCCAGAAAATGATTTCTTTTTGTTTATCGATACCATCTTCTTCCAGTAGTCGATTTAAAAATCCTTGAAATTCACCGTAATATCTGGAGGTCTTAAATTGATAAAATAATTCTTCAGCTTGGTAATTAACGGTATTTATTTTTTCAAGTGGTTCGATTCCTTCAAAAGATCGCAGACCTTTTTTGATTAAAAGTTCATGTAGATCACCTGCCAATAAGTGATCTCTTTTCGTCATAATTTCGTCTGTGTTGAGTACTGCCTCGATTAGATAAGTAATACTTTGCCAGTTGATAAATATAATATTCACCATTAGGTCAGCGTCAATATCCGGGTAAATGATTTCGTTAATAAAAACATCATTGGTTAGAGCTACTAATTTAAAGTGTTTGCCTAAGGCTTTCGCTGCAAAAGACCCCTGCAGATTTTCCCGATACAACTGGTGCGCACTGTTTTTTGTTTCTTGCCCGAAACCTGATGTGTATTTCGCTTCAATGAGCACATAATGATCACCGACGAGGATAACCACATCTGGTTCTGTGCCATCTTCGTACGTTGGCCAGAAAATAAATTCTGCTTCCTCCAGGTCCTTCTTAGATGCGTGTACTCCCAGCATTTCTAAAAAAGGACCAAGAAATATTGCTCTGGATGCATATTTAAAGAAAGAGAAAACGTTTGAAGTGAGCACGTCTTCTTTATATTCGAATTCACTTGGTATTTTCCCTCTGATTTCAGCGATATACATTTCTACCTATTCGGTTGATTTTTTTGGATTGAATGATGAAAAATTTTTGATTTCTTGTGCGTATAAAGACTATAGCACAGACTAAATAAAAACAATTGGTATTTTTGAATAAAACAACTTGACAAACATCAAACGGTTTTTCTAGGTGCGTAATGGCTTTCAACTATCCTGTGGCTTATAAATATCCTGTGAATAGTTGAAAGGTCTTTTATCCCCACGACCTCTATTGATGCTCTTAAAAAAGAATGGGCGCGGGCGGGCTTGCTAGTTCCCTTAACGACTTACAATAATCCTGTGGATTGTTGGAAGGTCTTTTTCAAGGTCTTTTAGCTCAATCATACCCATGTGACATGTTAGAAAGGAAGTGGGGGGAAGGGGACCTATTCCGAACTATATACAAGCAGGGTGTAGAGAATGGAGCGAAGCGACATTCTCTTAAACAATAAATCCGCTAATAGCGGATTTATTGTAGTGGGCGCGGAGGGACTCGAACCCACGACCTCACGGATTATGAAATGATTCCAATAAGACTAAATAAATAAATCTTTCCTCCATCAGATAGAACCTTTCTCATTAAGGAATTTTATTATTGTTGCTTAATAAATCAATTACTTGAAATTCTTTCCATTTTTCTAAAACAAGCGAATTGAATTCATTAGGCACATTAGTGTTTTCAACTACGTGGTATTTGAGAATTCTAGATATTGATGAACACATAACTACTTTTTCTAATTCTACAAATAGCTTTGATCCATCTAAAAAACCAGCTTTTTGAAATAATGGAATAAAGTAATAATTGTGTAATAATTGAAATGCAAAAACCCCGCTCAAGCCTTGTTGGATTTGCGAGTATTCATTCGCATAAGTTCGAAAATTATTCTCCTCAATCTCATCAGAAAATTCCCCATACCAATTAATTGAACAGAAAAATCTATTCATGTTTGCGCAGAACATCTCAGCAAGATACTCATCTCGTAATATCTTCCAATGTTCGTTTAAGGAATCAGCATAATTATCAGCGAATTCTTTAATAACTAGTCTCCCGTTTTCATAATAATTTTTTGAGTGTCCAAACTCATGAAATAGTGTCTTAATTGCGCTGATACCCTCTCTATTAATAACAAAGTGGTTTTCGTGATCAGTTTTCAAATTATCTCCAATTGCTGATACGATTTCAGAAGTAAAAAGTATTACTATTTTATTGTTTTTAGATATCGTTTTTCCGTTTACATGACCCCCGGATATGTTGGTTATTTTGACACTTTGATCAAACATCTTGACATTTTGTTCAAGCTCGTTCTCATCACAAATGACAACCTCATCAACATGATTATCTGCTATGTCATCAACCAATGAAATCATTTTTTCAAATATGACTACTTTTTTTTCTTCTAAATTTTTATTTCTATATGAAATATTCATGATTATTTCTGAAGATATTCTGAAACCGCAATGATATGGATTGATACTAGGATATTTTCTATAAATTGTAATTGGTGTATGGATAATTTGGCTATGAAAATATTTTTGAAGGTTTTATCTCAATCTTTCGAAAAACAAACCTATTGATAACTCTGATATTATAAAGAAGTAACTTTATTGTAGGTTTATATGGATAAAATAGAAAAAATCAAAATTCAATTTATATGTTTCAGTTATTCATTTGAATTACTTTTTGCATATTATGTACAAAGTAGTGGGCATTTATATGAAGATATTACAAAAAAAGCATTGAAGTACTTATTAGAAATTTATGAAGAGCTTCTGTCTGCTGATAAAAATTTTCAAGACTCAGCATATTATGAGCTGGATAATAAAAAAATCAATATCAAAGAAAATATAGAATTAATGAAATCTTGGTCTGAGTCATCTAGGAAATGGATTTGGGATGATCCATTCGAATCAAGAGGTATGACGTTTCTAATATTTTTTAGTATAAGGGATCGAATTTTAAGAGATTTTAATATTAAAAAATTCCCTCCCCTAGCGATTTCAAGAGACGAAAGAAAATATACAGAAGAGCACGTGTCTTGGTCAGGGCACATACCATTCATAACAGAGCTTGATAATATCGGAAGCATAATAAAAAATGCAAATGAATCTTTATCAATTATCGTTACGGGTGATATTCGGCGTTCACAACATTTGTTAACTTATTCAAAATCGAATGAGGACTATTCAAATCGAATGATTGAGTTCCTTTCAAAATCAAGAGAGTTAATAGAAAAGTCGTTCGGAATCTTTGATAAATTCACAGGCGATGGTTTTCTGGCTTACTTCAATGAAGCCATATGCGAAAAATTTGGGATAGATTTTTTGTCAGCTTTCTTAAATTTCAATCAGGAGATCCATGAATTCTCGAATAAATTATTTCAGAGTTGGAGCGAAACAATAAGCGTATTACCGAGTGATTCGATAGGTTTAGCATTGGGCGCTGATGTTGATCAAGTTTTATACAAACTAATTGATTATCACTTTATTGCAGTAAGTGAAGGTATAGTATGGTCAACTAGGGTGGCTTCAGGAGCTAGTGCAAATCAGACGATTATAAACAATCGTCTCTATGAAAGAATGAAAATTAATTCATCATTAGCATTCAAGGAAATCATTGTTGAACCAAAATACGGTGAGCCAATTATGGTGAAATTGCTAGAAAAAAAGAATGCTAAAAAAGGTTCAAAATAATTACGAACGGTTTTGCTAATATTACGTTATCAAAAGCAAACGGTTTTAATCTGCGTGCTCTGTCGCTGATTTACTTTACCTATTCCCTTTTGCTCGATTGTGTGTCTTACATAACATTTGACAATTTGAAATATCAGTTGTGCCACCTTTGCTCCATGCTGACACGTGGTCTGCGTCCATATCGCTTAACTTCCAGATTTTATTTTTATTGGCATCATGTCCAATAGCACAAAGCGGACAATTTGATTTGCCATTGGCTTTGGCAGTATCGGTTTGCGTTGAATAAACATTTTTCTTGATTGCATCATCGAAGACTCGGACATTTAATAATTTTGTATCAACTGAATCGCCAAGAATGTACTCAAAAATCCCTTTACGGTTTTTAATATAAGGATCACCATAAAGTTTTTGGACCCCTGTTGAGACCTCGGTCGGGTCATACGGTGTATCATGATACTCTTCATACAATCGTCCCCATTCCAATCCGCGCATCTCCCTCTCTACATCGTCAAAAACACTTGAAACCCAATCAATGACACTGTTGAAATATGTTTTAAGCTCAGTTATGTTTTTATCGTAGCGATGGCGGCTCATATAATCGCCAATGTTGCCTTTACTCACCCAATCAAGCGCGCGTTCTAAAAAATGTTGTCGATTGGCACTGCCTTTTATATACGCGCTCCATTTTTGGATATTGGCATTCTGACTATTGCTGAATTCTGCTTTGGCAAGTGTCACGAATGGGCCTGAATACACGGCATTCAGTAATTCCTGATCATTGAGAGGTATGCCTACTATGTTTATGGTT
Organism: Promethearchaeota archaeon; assembly: GCA_016839845.1. Next base: position 2,617 of record JAEOTL010000159.1, on the reverse strand, counting down.
TTAAACCATTCTTTTATTTCACTTTCAGTCCCTTCACATTCATAAATAAGTAATTTCGTTTTTAAGATCTTAGATTGCTTATCAACCGCAATCCCACTAAAAATGTTTTCCAGTTTTTATCAAAATTGCGATCACCCCAACCGCCAAGCGCCACAAGAACCAATAATCCCAAACCAGAGATAAATAGAATGCTCACTACGCTTGCCCACCCAGGTAATGAAACCAATTGCGTAATAAAATCCATAATCTTTTCCCTCCCTAAAGGGATAACACAATTATATTTATTATATACCTACTAAAAAAGCATAGTTGCCATAGGTATTTGTGTTTAAATATAGAAAAACGATGTTTGCTACAGAATAAAAACTTTGAAATGCTTAAGTTATAGAAAACTAATTTTAATCCAGGACCTCACGGGCTTGGAAAATAATCCAAATTTGTATACAAAATCATATGATCATGATCTCGAAGACTCGAACCTCCGACATCTTGCTCCCCATCCAAGGGCAGAATTGTACACAACGTATCACTGCGTCCCTTGTGTACACAAATACATGCAAAAATTATCCATTGTATCCATTGTTTCTATAAATTCCACGCTATTTGCACATGAAAATGGGAAAGGCGATTCAAAAATCGGTTTCTTTATTGTAATTTCAAAGTGTTTTTTTATCTGTTTTTTTCTTAAGCCTATAATTTTCATACATTTACAAGTGTTGAGATATAAAAAGATTAATGGTAATATCCGCACAAAGAACTTTAAACCAAAGAGGGAGATTTTTTATGTCTGAAATGGATTCATTTAGAAATAATCCGGTAGAAAATAGCTATACTCGTGAAGCCTTCTTAGAAAAGTATAAAGAGGATCCATTCACACAAGATTTTATGTGGGAGAAGCTAAGACACCTAAATCTTTCTGGACTTGCAGCAGGATCAGGAAGTTACGGGATAGAACTCAGGGGAGCAGATCTAACTGGTACAGATTTCTCACACTCAGATCTACCCAACGCAGATTTTATGGAGGCAATTTTACGAAATGTAAATTTCTCTGGCGCCAATCTTCAAGGAGCTGTATTCGTTCAAGGTGATATTAGAGGTGCTAACTTCTCTAGTGCGAAACTTTCAGGAGTTAATTTCCACAGAGCTATCTACGATAACAGGACTATTTTCCCAACGTCTTTTAATCTTGAAAAACACGGGATGATGCGGCGATAACGTAATATTAAATACACCACTCTTAATAAGCCCCCAAATTTAGTACCACTCATAAGTGGACACTTTCAAGTCTGGCAGAAAATTCATACGAGAGTTTATTCCTAAGAGCAGCATTATGGTGATTTGAATTGTGCTCCTCCAACCACTTCACCGTGATACCCCTGGTTTAATCCAACGAATTAAATAAATTCGATACTGATCAGAAATTGTTTCTCTGTGTTAAAAACAATAGAATATATATCTTAAAGTTATTAAGATTGCTTTGATTTTTTCCATAATCAAAAAGTGTTGTTGAAAGTTTTGAGTAGCTTCGAACAATTATGTAAGTTCAAAACCTGGGTAGTATTCTCATAAACAAAACGAAACATAAGTTCAATATTTGGAATATAATTATACATATGGAATTTTTTGTTCTAAGGTTCCGGGGAGGGGATAACTAAATCTGGTAAGTTTCTTGGAGGAAAATCATGTTATATGAAAGTCGAAGTTTGATCATGGCTATTGGGATTAGTATTTTAGTTGGATTGATTGGGGGGTGGAAGTTTGGTATCGGTGTCTTGGGGGCATATTTAATAGGGTTTTTGATAATAAATCTATTGTATAAATAAAAGTCGATAGAGTATCATAATTTCAAAAGCACCATTACTTTACTGATCAGTATTAATTGGTTGTCCAAACGGTTTTATATGTCGGCTGGGGAATCCTCTTTTCGGTTTTATCCGAATATTTCTCAATAGTTGATAGGAAAATTGACACACCTATTTGTTGTTTCTGCTATATCTTTGGTTATTTAACTATTCACAAAGTCGAAGAGGTACTTATTCGCACTATGGGGGAGAAGTTGTTTGGTACTAAAGGATTTGACATAAACGCATTTGTTTTTTTAAATATAATCTATTATGTAATTTAAGAAATCAACCCCAAGAGGCTATGCTATCATGGAACTCAATGGACCTAACCCAAACCATCTGAGAGGGAATATGATGGTAGGGCTAAAGTTATTACGAATCCTCCAAAAAAAAACAGATAATTTATCCACGAAATAATTATAGGATGTGAATCTGTGTATAAAAAATATACATTAACGATTGCATGAATTCAAGGGAAATCTCCTTACAATACACTCCTGGCGTGACTCGAATGCGCAACCTATTGGAATGGAATTCAACTCCTGCGAGTATTCATTTATTGCCTTCGATAATGCTTTTTTAAAGCAAAATACCCCGATAAATTCGGAGTAATTTTGTCATAATGACATACCCTTAAACTCAAAATATGGGCGCGGAGGGACTCGAACCCACGACCTCACGGATGTGAACCGTGCACTCTTACCAGCTGAGCTACGCGCCCGAGAAATACCATTATACCAAAATTGGGTTTACACGAGACATTCCCGCACTTG